>DVHN01000146.1 GCA_018712075.1 Candidatus Fimimorpha faecalis | reverse complement strand
GGAATATCAAGGAAAATCATCGCTCAGACGATTGAAGTACGGCTTAAAAGCAGCTCGTCGTGCTCCGCAGTTCTCAAAGAGATAATTACAAAAAGAATTTTTCTCCCGGAAGTTTTTTGCTTCCGGGATTTTTCAAACAAATCTTAGATCACTTCTTAAATTTCGCTGGCAGAAACACTACTGCTACAACCCCATAGATTAGAAATTAATTTGTAACCGTATCGATCTGGAAGAAGGTACGGTTCCATTATAAAGAGTCAATTTATAGCCGTATCGATTTGGAAGAAGGTACGGTTCTATTACAAAGAGTCAATTTATAGCCGTATCGATTTGGAAGAAAGTGCAGTTCTATTTACAAGAAATATGGAAAGGGGTAATTTATGGCTAGTCTTAGAGAAATGTTATTGCAAGAACAAAATAGATTGGAGAAAATTCTTCAAAAAACTGCGAAACGATTAAAGGATGCTCCTCAAGGGACTTTGCGTTTATCAAGTAGTAAGAAATGGGTTCAATATTATCATTGTATGCCAGGTGGAAAGAAAAATGGAGAATATATTCCAAAAACGAATGACAAATTAATTTGTCAACTTGCACAGAAATGTTATGATGAAAAGGTATTAAAACTAGCTAAGAAAAGATTGCTGCAAATAAAACGAATAACAAGAGATTATGAGGATGACGAAATTGAAAAAATTTTCTTGAGTGAACATATGGAAAGGCAAAAACTGATTCAGCCAATTGAACCAATATGGGAGCAGCAATTAGAAGAATGGATATTGGAAAATTATAAAGGTAAGGAATTTCAAGAAGACATACCAGTAATCTTAACAGATCGAGGTGAACGGGTGCGATCAAAATCTGAAAAAATCTTAGCAGATTATTTTCATCGTAATGGAATTCCGTACAAATATGAACATCCGTTGTATTTGAATGGGTTTGGCACAATTTATCCAGACTTTACGTTCCTTTCGAAAAAGACAAAACAAGAAATTTACTGGGAACATAATGGTATGATGGATAATCCCACCTATGGGCAGAATGCAGTCAGAAAAATAAAAGCATATGAAGAAAATAATCTTTATCCTGGGGAACGATTAATCCTGACATTTGAGACAGCAAAAAGTGTTTTAGATACAAGATTGGTAGAGAAACTGGTTCATAAATATTTATTATAAGATAATAGTCTAATTTGTTCTTATCATCTTTATCCAGAAATATCATCGACTGGATATGCCATATTATCCTTCCTATTCTGGAAATTGGTAATATAATATGGAATGATGTTTTTGTACAAGTATAAAACGTTAGTAAGTATTAGGTATAATATTAAATTGAATTTTAAATTATAATCATATATAATATGGTTAATAAATTTTGCAGAGGCAAGAGCTCGAAAATTAAAAAGATTGCATGAGTTAAGAAATCTTAAGAGAGGTTAACCAATGATTTATGAAATGAATCAGTATGAAAAATTGAAAGAGCTTTTTGGAGACTGGCAGGAGACATTGATTTGGTCTTGTTTTCAAAATGTGATGGGATGTATGTTTGCAAATGATAAGAATGAGCCAACTGCGGCGATGGCAATGTTGGGGGATTTCTGTTTTCTGGCGGGAGAACCAGATGAGGAGTTGATATTGTATAAACCAGAGTATTGCAAAAAGGAATTTATTATTATGATTCCGCAAAACGATGCATGGGCGAGATCAATAGAAACTTGTTATAAAGAGAAGGCAAAAGCAGTTGTACGATATGCATTTAAAAAGGAGCCGAATATATTTGATGAGAATGTGCTGCAAAGTTTTGTAGCGGCTCTTCCAAACGATTATACACTTAGAGCAATGGATGAAGAGTTGTTTTATCGTTGCAAAGCAATGGAATGGTGTAGAGATTGGGTATCTCAATATCCTGATTATCAAACATATCAGCGATATGGGATTGGAGTAATTATTTTAAAAGGTCGAGAAATTCTTGCTGGTGCTTCTTCTTATTCCAGCTATTTAGGAGGAATTGAAATTCAGGTTGACACGAGAGAAGATTATCGTAGGAAGGGGTTTGCCCAGATTTGTAGTGCAAAACTGATTTTAGAATGTTTAAAGCGTGGATGGTATCCAAGCTGGGATGCACAAAACAAATGGTCTGCCAATTTAGCAAAAAAACTAGGGTATCATTATAGTCATACCTATTTTGCATATGAGATAATCGGGTATTAGGAAATTTTTCTTTTTAAGGAGGGAGTATTTGGATGCATCTAAAAAATATATTAATTGTAGTAAGTGATATCGAGAAATCCAAGCGATTCTATCAGGAACTATTTGGTTTGATGGTTGCAGTAGATTTTGGAGAAAATGTGATTTTAACAGAAGGATTGGTATTGCAAGAAAAGAAGGCTTGGGAAGATTTAATTGGAAGAGAAGTAAAGACAGCTGCGAATAATGCAGAATTGTATTTTGAGGAAAATGATATGGATGGATTAATAAAAAAGCTGGAATCTGGTAGATTTCCGATCAATTATGTAAATTCACCTACGGAACAGGAACGGCGAGTAATACGAATCTATGATCCAGATGGACATATCATTGAAATTGCTGAAACGTTAGAATGTGTTGCACGAAGATATCTCATGTCTGGTATGACGGTTTCTGATACAGCAAAGAAGATGCGGCTTCCAATGGATGTAATAAAAGAAATGGAAGTAGGACTGCAAGAATCATCAAAAAATTTGGAATAGAGGTTATTATGGAAATTATACTAGAAAAAGTTGAAATAGATCAGAAAGAGGTCTTGTTTCGATTACTTCAATATTCGTTATTTGAAGAAAGCTTAAATGATCAAAATGAAATGAATAACGAAGCTATTTTTGAATATGAATGGTTTGAAAATTATTTCATAGACACTGAGAGAGAAGCTTATTTTATAAGAGAGAAGCGGACAAATAAATTATTGGGATTTGCCATGATAAATACATATGTACAAAGAGTTAATTCAGGTCATAGTATTGCTGAATTTATGGTAATTCCTAAGTACAGAAGAAATCAGGTTGGTAAAAATGCTGCAATTCAATGTTTTGAAAAACATAAAGGAAACTGGGAAATTTCTCCCTCCTATGGCAGTGAACAGGCATATCAATTTTGGAAAAATGTAGTTAGGGAATATACAGATGGAAATTACCATTTGGATCAGGATGTTTTTGTATTTTGTAGGTTAGAGAAACCAAATAGATACATTTAAGTTAAAAATTTCTGTTTGTTAGTGTTTCATACCAAGGTTAATTCATTGGTAAATAAAAATTTTATCCTAATAGGTTACTGTAATTTTATGTATTCTACTGGTAGTAGATTGTTTTCTATGTAATAATGTTGTAACCTGTAATTTAGGAGGTGAAATATTATGTACCAAATCAATGCAGAAAAGTTTGGTAAATTTCTTCGTGAAATTCGAACAGAAAAATGTATGACACAAAGGGAACTGGCAGAAAAGTTATTTGTCTCGGATAAGACAGTGAGTAAATGGGAACGTGGAGCGAGTATGCCGAATGTTGCACTATTGATACCGCTTGCTGATACATTGGAGATAACGGTAACAGAATTATTAAAGGGAGAAAAAATTGACAATGAAAAGTATTTGGATACAAATGAAGTGGAAAATTTAGTTGTAAGTTCATTAGATTTATCCGTGAATCATACAATCCATCAACGTAAGAAAAATTGGATATTGGCTTACTTATTTTGTGTATTTATAACAGTAACAGAAATTATCTTATTGCTAGTATCAGGTTTATCCATGTTAGAAATGCGTGGAACTATATTACTTGTCTGTGGGAGTATGCTTGTAGTAAGCGGATGGTTTTGCTTTTTTGTAAAAGATTTATTGCCGACCTACTATGATAATAATAAAATAAATTATATTACGCAGGGAATTTTTAGAATTCATATGGTAGGATTGTCATTTAATAACGGAAATTGGAGCTATATATCCAATACATTAAAAATTAGTACAATGTTAATATCTGTAGTATATCCACTTATTTGTTATGGCAGTTTTATAGTCGGAGGGATTGCTTTATGGGATGAAATAAGGAATATTGTATTAATTATTATGTTGGGATTTACAATGGTTGCCATCTATATAGTTGGAAAAAAATATGAATAAATTAAGATTAAGCAGTTGGTCGAAAGATGGACTGCTTTTTAAAATGTATTAGAATACTGTAGCCTCTGTTAAGAGGTCGTAATTTCTTGAAGTTCAAATTAGGTCAGTTTACAAAGAACTACACGCATGCCGTTGCCATTAGGGAGGGCAACGGCATTAAGCAGGGCTTTGCTATTTTTCCGATAAATGGGAATTATTTATGCAAACTTAATCATCGTAGTCTTTTTCAATATCAATAAAATGGATATACACGCTACAGACTTTATCCTCTGCGTCATAGCCGAAATAACAGGGATAGACTCCATCCCCCCAGCCAGAAGCGAAGATGAGGATATTATAGTCCGTACCTGGCAGCGTCCAATTGAGCCAGTCGCCTCCATCTCTCTGATATTTGGGATTGGTTTTGAAGTTTTCCTCCAGCAGGTCGCAGAACAGGTCGTTATAGGGGTCGATGCCCTCTTCTTCGTTCTCCCGCTGTGCCCAATACTTCTTGAATACCTCTTGGGTCTTGATGTCTGCGATACAGCCCATGCCAGCGTCCACGAAAAATCCGAAAAATTCGTCTTCTTTAATTTCCTCGTCCAAGTCCTCGTTCCCGACCATTCC
This sequence comes from Candidatus Fimimorpha faecalis, assembly GCA_018712075.1. GTDB lineage: Bacteria > Bacillota > Clostridia > Lachnospirales > Lachnospiraceae > Fimimorpha > Fimimorpha faecalis. Next base: position 29,917 of record DVHN01000146.1, on the reverse strand, counting down.
CATCTCATACCGAATCGGCTTCTTGTTGCTGATGGACACCTTCACGCAGGCGTAGCGATCTCCGTAGTTCTCGTTGGGTACCACGCAGATAGTCACTGGGTAAGTTCCAGCGGGTACCGTCTGAATGTAGGGAAGTGTATCTTCCAACTCTATCAGCGGATCACAGGCCAGAATGGTTCCTGTGGGAAAATGGACGGTGCCGATGTCCAGCGCGTCCACATCTGCATTGCCGATTTTCTTCTCTGTGAAATAGGCGTCTAGGTCGATTTTGCAAACTAGATTTTTCTTTACTGTTTCATATTTCTCCAACCATTCTTTTGTCGGCATAGATTTCCTCCTTTCGATTTCCTCAGCACGGTATTAATTCCGATTTATTGCTCTGTTTTTTCCATTTTACCACAATTCCGAGAGCATGGAAATATCTTTTTTTCCAGGCTGATTTCCTATCTTTCGGATATACGGCACAGGGAATTAAAAAGTATAGACTTGGGGGAGTCCATCGATAAACAGCAACAGTATTAGCTAATCTTTTAATTATTAACAATTTCCATCTTCAGTCCATGCCTCTTAACTTTTACGCTATATTTTAACTCATATGAGGGTAGTCCATTGATAATGGCACTTTGTATTTCAGCAATTTCTTTTGTGATGTGTTCTTTATCAGCATACCACCCTAAAAAAGTAGTTGGTTGAAAGAATATCCATCACTAACAGCAAACAAAGCATATTGTGGTGAATTTTTTCTACCTTTCATTTTTCCTGTAGATTGAACTTTATAGCAAGTGACTAAGACATCTTCATACGGAGAAGTGATTATAATTTTTCCAGTTACTTGTCCATCATTTTTACCATCTTCTTGTGCAATTTCCGTAGACATTAAGCTATCCAAAGAAATATTTAATTTATTGGAAAGTAATAATAATTTTTCTACTTCTGGAAAACCTACACCTTGTTCCCATTTAGATACCGCTTGTCTGGTTACTTTTAATAATTCTGCTAATTCTTCTTGTGATAAATTTTTATCTTTTCTGATTCGTTTAAGATTATCCGCAAAACTCATACATATACCTCCTTGTCTTTGATATATTAATTGTAATATAAGTTTAGACGTATTTCTACCAACAAGAAGTTGCTTTTCTGCAACTTAAAGTAGCATACGATATAATCTATCAAATTTAACAGAGAGAACAGGGGAATAAAATGGTGTTTCATGTATCCATAAAAAATATAGAAAAATAAATTTTGAAAGTATTTGCATTATGATAATCTTCTAATCTGTTGGAAAAATATTTAAAGTTTTATAAATTTTTGCATTGTAGCTTTCCGTGTTTTTCCATCTATGATATAATATAAAAAAATATTTTAATGGTTTCCTTAGATGTAGATAAAATGTTTTGTGAGTTAAAACAAGAAGTGGAAGAAAATGGGGTTTTAGTTAAAGAAATAATTTATTTTTTTATTATTTATTTAGGATATTAGGAGGAAATAAGATGGAGGAATTTTTAAAGAAAGAAATTTATTGGATTCGCAAACCTAAAAAAGTAGAAATAAAAGATGGAAAAGTAGAAGTATATACAGAACCAGGGACTGATTTATGGCAGCGTACTTATTATGGTTTTCAAAATGATAATGCTCCAGTATTGCAGGTGAAGACAGCAGAGAAGTATTTTTCTTTTGTTGTAAGAACGCAGTTTGAAAGTAAGCATCGTTTTGACCAGTGTGGGATCGTTATTTATTTGGACAGTGAAAACTGGTTGAAAGCGTCCATTGAGTATGAAAATGAAAGTTATCAGCGATTGGGCAGTGTTGTGACGAATCATGGATATTCGGATTGGGCGACGACCGATATTCCAGCTACAATAAAGGAAATGTGGTATCGATTAAGCAGACGGGAAAGTGATTATTGTATTGAATGCAGTACGGATGGAGTCCACTTCAAACAAATGAGAATTTGTCATCTATGTGAGGGAAAGGAAGAAATATCATTTGGAATCTATGCATGCAGTCCAGAAAACTCTTCTTTTAAAGCAAGTTTTTCAGATTTGGAAATCACAGAATGTAAGTGGGAAGCACATAAATAAAAGGAAACGACTCGTAATATAATTGCTTGATACAGTGAATCTCAAAACGATTCACTGTTTTTCCATTTATGATTTGTATCATTATGAATGGTATAAGGGTTTCGATTTAAGAATTGTCAAGGAAAAGAGGTTATGGGAATGAGGACAGAGCAAGAAATGTATGATTTCATTATTCGTACGGCGAAGGAAGATGAACGTATTTGTGCGGTATATATGAATGGTTCTCGTACGAATCCGAATGCACCAAGGGATATTTTTATGGATTATGATATTGTTTATGTTGTGCATGAGACGGAATCATTTATGGAAGATAAGAAATGGATTGATCGATTTGGAGAGCGGCTGTTTATGCAGTACCCAGATGAAAATACAGATGAACCAAGTGATAAACATAACTTTTACGGCTGGCTGATTCAATTTGCGGATGGAAACCGTTTGGATCTACATGTGGAGACAGTTGCTCATGCAAGAGAAAATATTGGTTTCGATTCGTTGTGTATTGTGTTATTGGATAAAGAAAATATCCTTCCTGTTGTGCCAGAATCTACTGATAAAATGTATTGGGTAAAGAAACCATCTAAAATACAGTATTTGAGTTGCTGTAATGAGTTTTGGTGGTGTTTGGATAATGTAGCAAAAGGGCTTTGGAGAAAGGAAGTTCCGTATGTACAGGATATGCTGAACTTCTATGTAAGAAAAGAATTGGAACGAATGTTATCGTGGAAAGTAGGAGTGAAAACAGAGTTTTCCGTTAGTATAGGAAAATCGGGAAAGTATATGTATCGCTGGCTATCCGAAACGGAATGGAAGGATTATCTTGCTACGTATTCTTCTGCCGATATTGAGGAATGTTGGAATGCAGTGATGAAGATGTGTGATTTGTTTCAGGATACGGCAATCTATGTCGGGGAAAGTTTAGGATATGAATACAATCAGATAGAAGGAAGAAATGCTAGAAGCTATTTGGAACATGTCAGAAGTTTGCCAGAAGACGCAGTAAATATTTATTAATAAGAAAAGAGCTGTGGATAAGAAAAGAAAATTCGGGAAACTTATTGATAAGGAATCAGTTTTCAATTTTCTATATAGGTTAAGAGAAGAGGAGATTTGTATGTGTACTTGTATTACTTATCAAAATTCCCAATTTTATTTTGGGAGAAATATGGATCTGGCGTATTCGTTTCAAGAAAAGATTGTGATAACACCTAGAAATTATACCTTTCCTTTCAAGAGACAGGAAAAGATACAAAAACACTATGCTATGATTGGAATGGCAACGGTGTTGGAAGATTATCCGCTTTATGCAGAAGCAGTGAATGAAAAGGGATTATGTATGGCAGGATTGAATTTTCCAGATAATGCAGTCTATCAAAAGGAAGAAAATGGTTTGTATAATATCACTCCATTTGAATTAATTCCATGGGTTCTTTCCCAATGCGCTTCGGTATCCGATGCAAAACAGTTATTAGTGAAAACCAATATTGTAGCGATTCCATTCCAGAAAGATATTCCATTGGCACCGCTGCATTGGATGTTGGCAGATGAAGAAAAAAGTATTGTTTTAGAGCCAATGGAGGATGGATTAAAGATTTATGAGAATCCTTATGGGGTTTTGACAAATAATCCAGCGTTTGGATATCATAAGATGAATCTAATGAATTATTTAAATCTTACCTCTGCATATCCAGACAATCGTTTCTCAAAAGAAATCGACTTAAAACCATATGCACAGGGAATGGGGGCAATTGGACTTCCTGGAGATGCTTCGTCAGCCTCTCGTTTTATCAGAGCGGTATTTTTAAAGTTTCATTCTGATTGTAAAAAGGACGAGTTATCTTGTATAACGCAAGTTTTTCATATGCTGGAGGGAGTTAGTATGATGCAGGGAAGTGTTGTGACAGAAGAAGGGGAATACGATCGTACGACTTATTCTTGTTGTGTAAATGCGAAAAAAGGGATTTATTATTATAGGACTTATGAGAATAGTCAAATTTGTGCAGTTCAGTTATTGGAAGAACATCTGGATATTGAAACTCTAATTTGTTATCCGCTTGTAATGGAACAGCAGATTCATTATATAAATAGAAAGTAATTTAGAAACACTTGAAAAGGAAGCTCTGGTAAAGCTTCCTTTTGTTGTATCCTATGTAAATCCATTCTCTAAAAAGAAGGAGTTCTATTTCCTGCTTTGCTTACTCCTATCCCAATGAGAAATAGAATAGGGAAGATAATTGCAGATAAAATACCAATATTTAAACTATCTCCAAAATGACTGGAGACCATTCCGACAAGGGTAGGACCGCTGGAACAGCCTAAATCACCAGCCAATGCCATAAGTGCAAACATTGCAGTTCCGCCGCCTCGAATGGAAGCGGAAGCTTTACTAAAAGATCCTGGCCATAAAATACCTACAGATAGTCCACATAATGCACAGCCAATTAATCCAAAGATTGGGGATGGAACAAGGGCAATACAGAGATAAGAAATCACACATAGAATACCACTGTAAATCATGAAGAGATCTAAGTTGATTCGTTCCCCATATTTTCCGTAAAACGCCCGGGCTGTTCCCATTAGGATAGCAAATGCCATTGGTCCAGCCAAATCTCCAATTGTTTTGCTTACTCCAAGTCCTTTCTCTGCGAAGGTGGATGCCCATTGGCTTACCGATTGTTCACTGGCTCCCGCACATACCATAATTAGTAGGAAAAGCCAAAAAATTTTCTTGGAAAAAAGCTGAGGAATGGTAAGTCCTGTTTCTCCCTCCTCAATAAGAGAAGCCATTGGAACCTTTGTAAAGAGAATCGTATTTATGATTGGAATGATGGCCCATAATACTGCTAGTATCTTCCAATTTTCAATTCCAAATAATTTAAAAAATAAAGTAGAAAACAAAACGACTCCTACATGTCCCCAACAGTAAAAAGAATGTAATAAACTCATTGCCTTTTCCTTATTATCCGTAGGACAAGCTTCCATAACAGGACTTACTAATACTTCCAAAAGTCCTCCGCCTATAGCATAGATTGTAACAGCAATCAGTAATCCAATAAAGGGATCAGAAAAAACTTCAGGTAAAATGGTTAATAATAGAAAGCCAAGAGCTGCACAAATATGTGCCAGTAGCATGGAGGCACGATAACCAATTCGATCTACGAAAGACACAGATAGTAAATCAATTAGTAATTGCAATCCAAAATTAATTGTTACAAGCATAGTGATTTTGGATAGAGGGATGTTATAAGTTGCCTGAAAGGTTAAAAATAATAATGGAACAAAATTGTTCACGATGGCTTGCACGATATAGCCAATAAAACAGGCGTACATAGTATGATTATAATTTGCCGTTTTTGCATATGCGTGATTCATAAGTAGTCGGTAAAATACTCCTTTCTTATTGCTTCTTTTCAAATTCGCTTGAAGTATAGCATAGCCAGAAAAAAACTGCTACTATTATTTGGCAGAAAAGTAGGAGAATTTTTCACTTTATGAGTCGGTCTTTTTTGTTGCAACTGACAATGCACGGAGCATACATTTTAATAAGAGGAATGTATACTCCGTGCATATTATAGTTTGTTTTCAATAAGTTTTATTCTACTTTTGGAAGTCCTGCAAATCCTTTTTCCAAATCTTCATCGGTTGGGATATAGTCTGTCATAGTTCCGTCATTATATCTTTGGTAAGCAGTCAAATCGAAATATCCCGTACCAGTTAAACCAAATAAAATGGTCTTTTCTTCTCCAGTTTCTTTGCATTTTAATGCTTCGTCAATTGCAACACGAATGGCATGACTGCTTTCTGGAGCAGGCAGAATACCTTCAATTCTTGCAAATTGAACGGCTGCTTCAAATACAGCGGTTTGCTCTACGGAAACAGCTTCCATTAACTTGTCATCATATAACTGAGAAAGAATGGAGCTCATGCCGTGGTAGCGAAGTCCGCCTGCGTGACTGGCAGAAGGGATAAAGCCGCTTCCAAGTGTGTACATTTTTGCAAGTGGGCATACCATACCTGTGTCACAGAAGTCATAGGCGTATTTTCCACGAGTGAAGCTTGGGCAGCTGGCTGGTTCTACGGCAATAAAGCGATAATCGTTTTCGCCTCTTAATTTTTCGCCCATAAATGGAGAGATAAGTCCTCCTAAATTGGAACCGCCGCCAGCGCATCCAATAATGATGTCTGGATGAACATCGTACTTATCCAACGCCGTTTTTGTTTCTAATCCAATAATGGACTGATGAAGCATTACCTGAGATAAGACAGAACCTAATACATAACGATAGCCTTCTTTTGTAGTAGCAGCTTCTACTGCCTCTGAGATTGCACATCCAAGGCTGCCAGAGGTACCAGGGAATTCTTCTAATATTTTTCTTCCTACATTCGTTGTATTGGAAGGGGATGGAGTAACGGTGGCTCCATAAGTTCTCATAACTTCACGGCGGAATGGTTTTTGTTCATAAGAACATTTTACCATGTAAACGTTGCAATCCAGACCGAAGTAAGAACAAGCCATGGATAATGCAGTTCCCCACTGTCCGGCTCCAGTTTCGGTTGTAACACCTTTTAAACCTTGTTTCTTTGCATAATATGCCTGTGCAATTGCAGAGTTTAGCTTATGACTTCCAGATGTATTATTTCCTTCAAACTTATAGTAAATTTTGGCTGGAGTATCCAATTGTTTTTCTAAGCAGTAGGCACGTACAAGAGGAGATGGACGATACATTTTATAGAAGTTTTGGATTTCCTCTGGAATATCAAAGTAAGCAGTTGTATCATCCAATTCCTGACGAACTAATTCGTCACAAAACACTGGACGTAAATCTTCAAAAGTCATTGGTTTTAATGTTGCTGGATTTAAAAGAGGAGCTGGTTTATTTTTCATATCAGCACGCACATTGTACCACTGTTTTGGAAGTTCACTTTCTTCTAAATAAATTTTATAAGGGATCTCTTTGTTTGGCATAATTATCTTCCTTTCCATAATAAAAAATTTCTACAGGAGCCTTTGGATGATTGCTCTGCTGTTATTTTAATGCAGAATAATATTTCCTATGAAATAAAAAACTCCTGTCCTATATAAATAGGACAAGAGATTACTCCTGCGGTGCCACCTAAATTCATTCGATTACGAATACACTCGGTTATGTACAATAATACATATTCCAACTATAACGGATGGATGCCGTCGCCCCTACGCCGTCAGAAACGGAATCAGTTTGCCCTCACAAGTCCATTCTCCATAACGGATAATACATGCTCTCACCAATGCAATGCTCTCTGGAAATACACAATTATGGGTACTACTCTTGCTCACAGGTTTGTCAATTTATTATAGTTTATTGTAATCGGAATAAGAGATAATGTCAAGAAAAAATTCGGTGATATTCATCTGGAACTTTAAATTTTCCCTCTGCTGCATCGATACGTTTATTAACAGACTTATGTCAGTTTGAGATTTTAGGTTGCTATATTAGCTAAGTTGACTAATTATGTTATATCGGATATTGGTATTAATATTTAGTCATATAAAATTATATTAGAAAAAAGCAAAGTAAAAATCTAAGATTGTAGTAACTGATTTACATATCGATAACAAAGTTTTAAAAGAATTTAACCAATATTTAAAAAATTCCTGCTTTTGGAAAAAAAAGTTAACGTTTAAAATGGGGAAGAAGATAAAACAAGGAGGAAGGAAAAGTGGCAAATATCGAGCTTTGCAATGTTTGTAAAGTATATGAGAATAACAATTGCGTAGTGAAAGATTTTAACCTAAGTATTAAAGATAAAGAATTTATTATTTTTGTTGGCCCATCTGGCTGTGGAAAGTCTACCACATTGAGAATGATCGCTGGTTTAGAAGAAATTAGTGATGGAGAATTATGGATTGATGGGAAGTTGTGTAACTATACAGAGCCAGGAGAGAGAGGATTGTCCATGGTATTTCAAAACTATGCACTTTATCCTAATATGAATGTGTTCGATAATATGGCGTTTTCTTTGAAAATTCGAAAGATACCAAAGAAGGAAATAAAAGAAAAGGTAGAAGAAGTTGCAAAAATACTGGAAATTGATCATTTATTAAAAAGACGTCCAAAAGAGTTGTCAGGAGGACAAAGACAGCGTGTTGCGATTGGAAGCGCCATTGTAAGAAATCCAAAGGCATTTTTAATGGATGAGCCACTGTCAAATCTGGATGCAAAGTTGAGGGGACAAATGCGGATTGAATTAGCAAAACTTCATAAGGAGCTTGGAACAACGATTATTTATGTAACACATGATCAGACCGAAGCGATGACGCTTGGAACGAGAATTGTAGTGATGAAAAAAGGAGAAATCCAGCAGGTCGATACACCAACGAATCTCTATCACAATCCAGCGAATTTGTTTGTAGCAGGATTTATCGGTTCACCAGCTATGAATTTTTTCACAGCATATGTTGGTCAAATATCAGGAAGGGCATTGATTCATTTAGATAATAGTGTAAATGGAACGATCTTAACTCCAGTGAAACGAATGGAGCGAGAATTAAAAAATCGACATATTGGAAGAAAAGTAATTGTTGGAATTCGTCCAGAAGATATTTATGAATTAGAGGAAGCAAAAGAGATGGGATTTGATGTCTCCAAAAATATCGTGGAAGCAAGAGTGGAAGCGAGAGAAATGCTTGGAGCAGAGGTTGTACTGTATTTTGAACATGAAAATGGAGGATTTTCTGCCAGAGTAGGAGCAGATAATCAAAGTCAGCCTGGAGACATGGTAAAGCTATATTTTGATGCGGAAAACCTACATATTTTTGATAAAGAAACAGAAAAAAATATCTTTTTTGAGGAGGGAAAACTTTGAATCCGAAGAAAGCAAAACGAGGCAGAATTGAACCATATTTATATATTGTACCAAGTTTTATTCTGTTCGCAGTATTTTTATTTTATCCATTTTTTAAAACAATTTATTTAAGCCTTTACAAGACAAATAAGATGGGGGAAGCAAAATTATTTGTGGGACTGGAAAATTATATTGATTTGTTTCAGTCTTCCTCCTTTTATAATAGTTTAACAGTAACATTAATCTTTGTAGTAATTGTAGTAACAGTAAGTATGTTGTTAGGATTAGTAACAGCAGTACTTTGTAATCGAACCTTTCCAGGGATTCGAGCTTTTAGTACGGCATATGCCCTTCCAATGGCAATTGCATCTAGTTCCGCAGCGATGATTTTCCAAATTATGCTGCATCCAACGATTGGTATTGTAAATAAGTTATTTGGAACGGATATTAACTGGTTAAATGATCCAAATACTGCATTAATCTGTGTGGCTATTTTAACTGCATGGTTGAATAGTGGAATTAACTTTCTATATTTTTCAGCAGGACTTAGCAGCATTGATGAAACGATTTATGAGCGTGCATCTGTAGACGGGGCAAGTGGAGTACAAAAGTTTTTTAATTTGACACTCCCAGGATTAAGTCCAATTATGTTTTATACATTAGTTGTCAATATTATTCAGGCATTCCAGGCATTTGGGCAAGTTAAGATCTTAACCGAAGGTGGTCCAAATGATACAACCAATTTGATTGTATATTCGATTTATCGAGATGCATTCTTTAATTATCGGTTTGGAAGCGCAGCGGCTCAGTCCGTGATTTTATTCTTGATTGTTATGGTAATTACATTAATTATGTTCCGTTTAGAAAAGAGAGGAGTAAAATATTAATGAATTCAACAGCAGTAGCAGAAAATGCAAATCGAATGTCCAAAGAGGAACTTTTGGAATTAAAAGAGGCTATGAATCAAAAAGCATTGACGAAAAAAAGAATCAAAACAGCAACAACAATTGCTGCAAATATAATGGTAGCATTGGTTGTGCTGCTTCCGCTGCTCTATGCGGTCAGCATTGCTTTTATGCCATCGGGAGAGTTATTTACAACCGACTGGAATTTGCTTCCAAAAAGTCCAACACTTCAAAATTTTAAAGATGCGTTAACGAAAGTTCCATTGCTGCGGTTTATTGGAAACTCTTTCTTAGTTGCAGGATGTATTACAATTGGACAAATTATTTCTTGTTCATTGGCAGCATTTTCTTTCTCATTCTTAGAGTTTAAAGGAAAAGGGATTTTATTTATGCTTGTAATGGCAACGATGATGGTTCCAGGAGAAGCAACGATTATTTCCAATTATTTAACCGTTGGGCAGATGGGAATTTTGGATACTTATCCAGTTTTAATTTTACCATACTTAACATCGGCAATGGGAATCTTTTTATTCCGTCAGTTTTATATGTCCTTCCCAGCGTCCTTATATGAATCGGCAAAATTGGATGGATGTACAAATTTACGATTCATATGGAAAATTTTAATTCCACTTACAAAATCGGCAATCGGAGCAATGGCAGTCTATACATTTATTAATGCTTGGAATATGTATATGTGGCCATTACTTGTAACAGGTTCCGATTCCCTCAGAACCGTACAGATTGGAATTAGTATGTTAAACAGTGTGGACTCTCAGTCAATCACAACAATGATTGCAGGAGTTGTAATGGTAATTATTCCATCGATCTCTATTTTTATCATAGGGCAAAAACAATTAATTCGAGGAATGTTCTCAGGAGCAGTAAAGGGATAATACGAAAAACAAAAAATAAATGGAGAGCTTTGTTAATTAGGAGGAGAAAATGAGAAAAAAATTAGTATCGTTAACAATGGCGGCAAGTATGTTAATTATGGCATTGGCTGGATGTGGAAATGGAACACAGAGTATATCACAGCAGACTGGAAATGCAGGTTCTAGTTCAGAAGGAGAAAGTGATTCGGAATCAGGTGCAATGGAAATGGCAGATGCTTCCGAAGTAAGCGGAACTACGATTTCCTTTTGGCATTCTATGGGCGGTGTCAACGGAGAGGCGATTAATACCTTGGTAGAAAAATTTAATTCTGAAAACGAATATGGAATTACTGTGGATGCACAATATCAGGGTGAATACGATGATGCAATTAATAAATTAAAAAGTGCCCAAATTGGAAATATGGGAGCCGATTTAGTTCAGATTTATGAAATTGGAACTCGTTTTATGATGGAGTCTGGATGGATTGTTCCGATGCAGGAATGTGTGGATCAAGATCAATACGATGTATCACAGATTGAGCCAAATTTAGCTGCTTATTATACTATTGATGATACTCTATATTCTATGCCATTTAATTCCTCTACTCCATTGATGTACTATAATAAGGATATGTTTGAAAAAGCTGGTATTACAGAAATTCCAGATAGTTTAGAAGAAATTGCAAAAATTGGACAGGATTTATTGGACAAAGGCGGTGCTGGAGAAGTTATTTCTTTAAGTGTCTATGGTTGGTTTTTTGAACAGTTTATTGGAAAACAAGGATTAAATTATGCAAATAATGGAAACGGAAGAGAAGATTTGACAACTGCGGTAGAATTTGATACAAATGGAGCTGCAAAGAACTTATTAGAACAGTGGAAGAATTTATCGGATTTAGGTTTTGCTCCAAATGTTGGACGAGGCGGGGATGCTGGTTTAGCTGACTTTTCTTCTGGAAAGTCTGCAATTACACTTGGTTCCACCGCTTCTTTAAAACAGATTTTGCAGGATGTAAATGGAAAGTTTGAAGTAGGCACTGCATACTTCCCGAAAGTAAAAGAAAGTGACCAGGGAGGTGTTTCCATCGGAGGAGCTTCTCTATGGGCACTGAATAACAATGATCCAAAGAAACTTCGTGCAACATGGGAATTCGTAAAGTTCTTGATCTCTCCTGAGTCACAGGCTTATTGGAATGCAGAAACAGGCTACTTCCCAGTAACTGTAAAAGCACATGAAGAAGAAGTGTTTAAGCAGAATATTGAACAGTATCCACAATTCCAGACAGCAATTGACCAGTTACATGATTCTTCTCCAGAATATGTCGGAGCATTATTAAGCGTATTCCCAGAAGCAAGAGCGACGGTAGAATCTGAGATTGAAAACATGTTAAATGGAAAGAAATCGGTGGATGAAGCGGTAACAGACATGGCAGAAACGATTAATGAATCCATTGAAGAATATAATTTACTGAATATGGAGTAATCAATACAATGAAACAAACAAAAATTTTTGGACATAGAGGCGCAAGTGCTGAAGCACCCGAAAATACATTGGAAGCATTTGCATTGGCAATGCAGCAAGGAGCGGATGGAATAGAATTAGACGTACAGATGACAAAAGATGGGCAGCTAGTTGTTGCCCATGATGAAACGATTGACCGTGTCAGCAATGGAACGGGGGCGATTCGTAATTATACATTGGAGCAATTGAAACAATTTTCTTTTCATCGAACTCATCCAGAGTATAAAGATGTAAAAATCCCTACTTTGGAAGAAGTATTACAATTAATCAAGCCATCCGACTTACTTGTCAATATTGAGTTAAAAACAGGAGTTTACTGGTATGCTGGAATTGAGAAAGCAGTGGCTGATCTCGTTCAAAAAATGGAATTAGAAAATCGAGTGATTTACTCTTCGTTTAATCATTATAGTGTACAGAAAATAAAGCAGCTCTGTCCAAAGGCAGAAACCGCATATTTATACAGCGATATCATTTTAAATGTAGACAAATATGCTAAAGATACGGGGGTGGATGGGTTACATCCAGCTCTGTATCATGTAAAAATGGCAGATTTCTTGGAACAATACAAAAAAAGTGGACTGTATGTGCGGGTATGGACGGTAAATGAAGAAGAGGATATTCGCTTTTTGATTGAACAAAATGTGGATGCAATTATTACAAATGAACCGAAAAAGGCAATTCAAATTCGAGGGGAAAAGAATGTCGATTTACCTTAAAGAAGAAATGGATGGTGAAGATTTGTGTTAAATGAGAAAAAATTATTCCTATTGGACATTGATGGAACTGTGTGCAAAGGAACGCAGTTGTTAGATGGAGTAAAGGGATTTTTAGAAGATACAAAAAATAATGGCGGAAAATGCCTGTTTATTACAAATAATGCGACAAAGAGTGTAAGCGACTATCAAAAACTTTTTGAACAAATGGGACTTAAAGTAGAGGAAGAAGACTTTGTAACAACCGCAATTGTAACAGCGGAATATTTACATAAGCATCACGAAGATGAGACGGTTTTTGTAGTTGGAACGGATTCGTTTATTCGGGAATTAGAAGAAAAGGGAATTATTGTGACACAAGATCCAGATGATCCTTCTATCACTTGTGTGGTAGTTTCTTATGATAACCAGTTAACTTATAAAAAGCTGGAAAATGCTTGTAAAGTTTTAACAACGAGAGATGTCGATTATATTGCAACCAATCCAGATTTGGTTTGTCCAAATGAATTTGGATATATACCAGATTGTGGTTCTATTTGTGAAATGATTGAACATGCAGTGCAAAGAAAACCAAGATATATGGGAAAACCAGATACGGCAATTGTGAAATTTGCAATGAAAAAATCAGGTATGATGAAGGCACAGGCGTTGTTAGTAGGAGATCGGCTTTATACCGATATTGCCTGTGGAAATAAAGCAGGAATTGATACAGCACTTGTTTTAACGGGAGAGGCTACGAAAGAAGATGTGGAGCATTCCAGTTATCGTCCAACTTATTTAATGGATTCCATAGAGACATTACATAAGGAATGGAAAATCTCCTAAATAGAATTAGGAAAGCTTTATATAAAGTATAAAAAAATACTCCGATTATAATGTAAAAATGTGGAAACTTGAGAAATTTCAAAAAAATATTGACTTTTTGAAAAGGATAGGGTACGCTTTAGTTAAGCACAAAGACGTTCTGCTAATGTAGCAGAGCGTCTTTTCATTTTCTGCAAAGAGTATTAGAAGATGGAGTGCTGGAAGTAAACAGAAGAAATTGACTGTTTCTTTCTTGGTGTTTCAAACGAATATGTTTTGAGATGGTATTAAAAAAGAAAAAGAGGGTGGTTGGATGAAAAATATAGATTTACTGAAACGAACCGATACAGTAAATGAATTATTAGCTCGATATGGCGTGAAATTTGGAATTTATAAGAATCATACGTTTAAGGAACAATTATTTCCATTTGATGCAATTCCACGTATTATTCAAAAGGATGAATTTGCATATTTGGAAAGAGGGTTAAAGCAAAGAGTAAAAGCATTAAATCTATTTTTAACTGATATTTATAATGAGAAACAAATTTTAAAAGATCAGATTATTCCAGAAGAATTTATTTATGCCTCTAGTGGATATTTGATACAGTGTGAGAATATTCATCCTCCTAAGGATGTGTTTTCCCATATATCAGGAATTGATTTAGTTTTAGGAAAAGATGGAAACTGGTATATTCTAGAAGATAATCTTCGAGTACCTTCGGGCGCTTCTTATCCAATGATTGCCAGAGAATTGTGTAGAAGAAGTAGTCCTCAGACATTTCATGATTATCCAATTGAAGATAATCGCAACTATGCTCAAATTTTAAAACATGCATTAGATTATGTAAATACGGGAGGTCTATCTGTTGTACTAACTCCAGGGCGTTATAATGCTGCTTATTTTGAACATTCGTATCTTGCAGAGTGTATGAAAGTTCCGTTAGTTTCCAATACCGATCTAGTTGTTGAGAATGATCACTTATATTTTGTAGATTATAGTGGAAAAAAGGAACAAGTAGGAGCAGTTTATCGCAGAATTTCAGATGAATATTTAGATCCTATGAATTTTAATAAAGAATCGGTAATTGGAATTCCACATATTTTTGATATTTTTCGTAAAGGAAATGTAGCATTGCTCAATGCCCCAGGAAATGGGATTGCAGATGATAAGGGAATTTATTATTTTGTTCCAAGAATGATTCGTTATTATCTGGGAGAAGAACCAATTTTAAGCAATGCACCAACGTACTTACCATTTTATGAAGATGATAGGAACTATGTTTTAGAAAATTTTGATAAGCTGGTATTAAAAGATGTAGCAGAAGCAGGCGGATATGGTGTTGTATTTGGAAATACGATGACAAAGAAACAGAAAGAAGATTTTATTGCTTTGTTAAAAAGAGAACCACGTCGCTTTATTGCACAGGAAGTCATTGATTTTTGTGATATTGATATTTTGGAAGGCAATGAATTGGTTCCAAGAAAAGCGGATTTACGTGCATTTGTTGTCTCAGCAGAGGAACCTGTTGTATGGAAGAGTGGTTTAACTCGTTTTTCCAGAAATCCAGATTCCTTTATTGTCAATTCATCTCAGGGAGGAGGTTTTAAAGATACATGGGTGTTAAGTCGATAGAAAATACAGACCGTCTTTATTGGTTAGGAAGGTATTCCGAACGTGTTTATACAACGTTAAAACTATTTGGAATGAGTTATGATACAATGTTAGAAGAAGGAGCTGGAGATTATGATGCATTTTGTCGCTCTTTGGATATTCCAAATATTTATACATCCTCAGAGGATTTTTTACGGAGCTATCCGTTTTGTGAAGAGGACACCAACTCAATTGCCAGTAATTTAAAAAGGGCTTACGATAATGCAATTGAGCTAAGAGAAGAGATTGGAAGTGAAACACTGGCATATATCCAGCTGGCTTGCTATGGGATGCAAAGCGCACGTGTTAGTAAGGCACCGATGATTGAATTTCAAAAAGTAATTGACAATATTTTGGCTTTTTGGGGAATTGTAGATGATTGGATTGAGGATGAAAATACTAGAAATATTATTAAGATTGGCAAGCGTGTAGAGCGGATTGATTTGTATGGAAGATTACATGCAGGATATGAAAGTATGCGGCGAGAAATATGTCGATTAACAGGTAGAATTGATCGGTGTAATATCCATTATAGGAAAGATGTACTGGATCGACTGAATAAACTGATTCAAGAAAAACCATTAAACTATCCTGAAATTGTAAAGGAAATTGAGCAAATCCTGGAGGTGTAAACTCTTGGAAAATTTAAACTTTCGTTATTATTTAAAAATTGAATTCAGTGAACCTGTGAAAAATCACAGGTTTACTGTAAAATGTATTCCTCAGTCGGATGAGCGGCAATTCATTGAGGAGAAGTCCATTCAAATTTTTCCAAATGAGTCTTTATGTGAAGGAAATGATTCATTTGGAAATTGCTGTATTTTTGGGAATGCAGATTTACCGCACCAATTGTTTGAAGTGGAAGTGAGTGGACATGCAAAAGTAGGATTGGCGTCTTATACGAAAGCAAGACCAAATTATCAGATTAGTATATTTCGTTATCAAACAGAATATACAAAACCCGGAAATCAATTAAACCAGTTTTTCTCTGAAATTGATTTTGATAGATGTGATACGAATTTAGAAAAAAGTAAGAAAATTATGCAAAATGTGTATAAGAAATTTTCTTATAAGAAGAGTATTACAAATATATCAACAACTGCCGAACAAGCATTGGAACTTGGACAGGGAGTCTGCCAGGATTATTCTCATATTATGATTGCGCTTTGCCGAATGGCAAACATTCCTGCAAGATATGTTGTAGGAATGTTAGTAGGAGAAGGATTAAGTCATGCTTGGGTAGAAATAGAGGATAATGGATATTGGTATGGACTAGATCCAACGAATATGCTTATTGTAAATGATCATCATATAAAAATCTCTCATGGAAGAGATTATAAGGATTGTACGATTAATCAGGGATTGTTTATAGGAAATGCAGTGCAGCAACAAACGATTTCGGTTCGAGTAGATAGGACATAGGAGGAATACAGAATGATAAAAACAGTTGCTTCGGTAAAGCTTCCAGTGAATGAAACATTGGAGATAAGAAAAAGCCGATTTTCTTCAGAAAATGGAGGCAATGGGAAGCGTATTAGTATTGTGACGGGAATTCATGGAGATGAACTAGAAGGGCAATATGTATGCTATGAAGTAGCTAGGCGAATACAGGAGAATCCAGAATATCTCCATGGAACAGTGGATATTTATCCAGCTATGAATCCACTTGGAATTGATTCGATTACGAGAGGAATTCCAGGATTCGATTTAGATATGAATCGAACCTTTCCAGGAAATGCAGAGGGAGCTATGACGGAGTATTTAGCAAAAAAAATTGTAGAAGATTTAGTTGGTTCTGATTTATGTCTTGATATTCATGCTAGTAATATTTATTTGACAGAAATGCCTCAAATTCGGATTAATGAATTGCATAAAGAAACGCTTGTTCCGCTGGCTAAAATCGCAAATGTAGATTTTATATGGGTTCATGGAGCGAGTACTGTGTTAGAGTCAACGCTTGCATATAGTTTAAATAGCAGAAATGTTCCTACATTGGTAGTGGAAATGGGAGTAGGGATGAGGCTCACAACCGAGTACGGAATTCAGTTGACGGATGGAATCTTTTGTTTGATGAAGCATTTAGGAATTTGGTCAGGGGAAGTAAAAGAGGTGAAAAAACCATTATTATCGGAAGATCCAGATGAAGTCAGTTATTTAAATTCGCCACTCTCTGGAATTTTTCTGAAAGAAAAACTTCATGGCAGTTATGTGCAAAAAGGAGAAGAAATTGGCTTTATTTTTAATCCATTTACAGGAAAGAAAATGGCAGAGATCTTGGCACCAGAGACAGGACTCCTATTTACAATACGGGAATATCCTGTGGTAGATGAAGGTTCTCTTCTGGCACGTATTTTAAAAAATCATAGTGATAATTGAAAGGTTTGGTGAAAATTATGGAAAAGGTAACATTATATACGATTCCATCCTTATATCGAGATGATTTCCGAATTGAGGGATACGTGTTTGGAAAAGGGGAAAAATCACTTTGTATATTAGGAAATATGAGAGGAAATGAATATCAGCAGGTTTATACTTGTTCTCAAATGGTTCAAGTGCTAAAGAAATTAGAAGAAGAAAAGCGTCTGATACAAGGAAAAGAAATCTTAGTTGTTCCGTCGTTAAATCCATGTTCGATGAATATTGGAAAACGATTTTGGCCAACCGATAATACAGATATTAATCGAATGTTTCCAGGATATCTACTTGGAGAAACAACGCAAAGAATTGCAGCAGGCATTTTTGATACAGTATCTCAATATAAAAATGGAATTCAACTTGCATCGTTTTATATGCCTGGAAAATTTTCGCCGCATGTTAGAATTATGAAGACTGGGTTTGAAAATGTGGAAAAAGCACGTACATTTGGTCTTCCTTATATTGTACTTCGAATGCCTAAACCATATGATACTACCACCTTAAATTATAACTGGCAAATATGGGAAACCGATGCATATAGTCTTTATACAACTACAACCGAACAGATTGATGAAGAGAGCAGTAGAAATATGATCAGTTCAATTCTACGTTTTATGAGCAATAATGGAATGATTGTTTACCCATTGGAGGGCAAACGAGATTCTAAGGTATTTCGAGATGAAGAGTTGATATCGGTTCGTCCCAGAACGTCAGGAACGTTTCGCAATAAAATAACAGTAGGTCAAATTGTGAAAAAAGGTGAAATTCTCGCATGGATATTGGACACTTGTGAGGGAAATATTTTAGAGGAATTAAAGGCACCTGTAGATGGAAAGATTTTCTTTCAATTTAGTGATCCACTTGTGTATGCGAACACTGCTGCAATTAAAATACTTCCAGACAGCATATAAAACAAAAGGAAAAAATGTCATAAAGCGATTTACTTGTGGGTGATTATAAAGTGAAATCATGTAAAATGCGTCTTGATTTGGGGTTAAACTAACACCATCTCAAGACGCATTTTATATGGAGAAAGTTAAGAGGCACTGAATTTGGAATATTTCTTAGGGGAAACGCCAGTTGCCTTTGTGAAAGATTTTAGAAAGTTACTATAATCGTTAAAACCGCAGCGCTCGCATGTTTCTGTGACACTGTAACCATCGGTTAATAACGCTTTGGCAAGTGTAATACGCTTTGCAGTGACATACTTATTAATAGTCGTTCCTGTTGCATTTTTAAAAATCCTACACAGATACGAATTACTTAAATAAAAATGGGAGGAAAGTCGATCCAAACTAAATTCTTCTCCAATATGTTGATTAATATAGGAAAGAATCTGATCCACTTGTTGATGGCGAGAAATATCGTTCTCCGTGTCAATCGTATAGTTTTTTTGAAACCGTTTATTTAGAAAAACCATCAGTTCTAAGAAGGCAGCTTTTTCTAATAAATCTGCACCGTATCCTTGGATATCAGAAAGACGGTGAACATAGTAAAGGAAACGTTTCTGTTCTTCTGGTATCAGAGAGATTTTATGATTGGAATTTTGAGCTCGATTATGGAAACAGGCGTCCAAATCCGTTACTTCGGTGCTCAATGCTTTTAAATAATCAGGATAAATGGAAAAAACAATTCGTTCGTGAATCTGGCTGTCGATTTGGGTGAGATGATGGCTCTCATACTGATTAATAAAGAAAATATCTCCAGGAAAAATATTGTAAAAACGGTTATCAATTAAAAACTGTTTTCCACCAGAGATGGAATAATATATTTCATAAGAATCGTGAATATGCATATCCATCGGTTTTTCATCACTGTATAGATGGGCAAATGCAAAGGTTTTGGTAGCAAGACAAGTCTGGATTGCATCTTTACAAGAGTTCAAAATTTGCAAGATTTTCACCTCCATTTTCGGTTATCAGAGTGTTTATAGTAGAAGTATAGCGGATTTGTTCAAAATTTGCAAGGTTTTGAATAAAAAACCACAGGAAAAAGACAAGATGGTATGATAAAATACCAATATAGTAAAAGAGAAAATAAAAAATAACAAAGAAAGGAAGCCAATATGGAACTCAGAACAGCAGTATCCCCAAAAGATGTCAAACATTATACGACGGATCGTTTAAGAGAAGAATTTTTAATTCAAAATTTATTTACACCAGATGAAATAAAACTAATCTACAGTCATATTGATCGAATTATTACAGGAGCAGCTACACCAGTAAATGAAGTTTTAAAACTAACGGCAGGAGACGAGTTACGTGCGGAGTATTTCCTGCAAAGACGAGAGATGGGCGTGATTAATATTGGCGGAGATGGAATCATTACCATTGATGGAAGGGAATATGAAGTTGCTCATAAACAGGGGATGTACATCGGTAAGGGAGCAAAAGATATTACTTTCGCAAGTAAGAATCCAGAACAGCCAGCAAAGTTTTATTTGAATAGTGCTCCAGCTCATAAGACTTATCCTACCGTATTGATTAAACCAGAGGGAACGCCAGAAGAAGGAGTAGTCATTGTAAAGGATGAGAATAAAGTAGAACTGGGTTCCTTGGAAGAAGCAAATCACAGAACAATCTGTAAATATATTTTACCAGGTCAGGTAGAAAGCTGTCAGTTAGAGATGGGTATGACAAAGTTGGAACCAGGCAGTGTATGGAATACGATGCCATGTCATACACATGACAGACGAATGGAAGTATATTTATATTTTGATATTCCAGAAGATGCGTTTGTAATGCATTTTATGGGAGAACCAAGCGAAACACGTCATATTGTTATGAGAAATGAAGAGGCAGTTATTTCTCCAAGCTGGTCCATTCATTCTGGATGTGGTTCTCAGGCATATACATTTATTTGGGGAATGGTTGGAGAAAACCAGGATTTTGATGATATGGATGGTATAAAAAACCAAGATTTAAAATAAAGCTTAAAACAAACTAGAGGAGGATTTTCAGTATGGACTTTACAAAGAAGTTTTCGTTAGAGGGGAAAGTAGCATTAGTAACAGGAGCATCTTATGGAATTGGATTTGCCATTGCAACTGCTTATGCAGAGGCAGGAGCAACCATTGTGTTTAATGATATTAAGCAAGAGTTAGTAGACAGAGGAATCGCTTCCTATAAAGAAAAAGGAATTGATGCACATGGATATGTATGTGATGTCACAAATGAAGAAGCAGTACAAGCCATGGTAAAGCAAATTGAAGAAGAAGTTGGAGTAATTGATATTCTTGTGAATAATGCAGGAATTATTAAGAGAATTCCAATGTGTGAAATGACAGCAGATCAATTCCGTCAAGTAATTGATGTAGACTTAAATGCACCATTCATTGTTTCCAAAGCAGTTATTCCATCCATGATTCAGAAGGGACATGGAAAGATTATTAATATTTGTTCCATGATGAGTGAATTAGGAAGAGAAACCGTTTCCGCCTATGCAGCTGCAAAGGGTGGATTAAAGATGCTGACCAGAAACATTGCATCCGAATATGGAGAATTTAATATCCAATGTAACGGTATTGGACCTGGCTATATTGCAACACCACAGACAGCACCACTTCGTGAGATTCAGCCAGACGGTTCCAGACATCCATTCGATCAGTTCATTATCGCAAAGACACCGGCTGCTCGTTGGGGAACTCCAGAAGATTTAATGGGACCAGCTGTATTCTTAGCATCTGAGGCATCCGATTTTGTAAATGGTCATGTATTATATGTAGATGGCGGTATTTTAGCTTATATTGGAAAACAGCCACAATAATTAACTATGCTTGAATAACTGGAAGGCATTTGAACCTCCGTAGTCTTCCAGTTTTCATAATATAAAAGTTATGATGACACTTTTATAGTAATTTACTGGGGATTTCAGCAAAAAACAAGGGGTGTGCTCCATTACAGTACGGCGTGGGAAACCGATACAGGGTAATGGAGCACAAATTGTTATTAATCAGAATGAAAGAAATAGAAAAAGAATAGAGGAATAAATTTATGAGAATCGCTTTAATTAATGAAAATAGTCAGGGTGCAAAAAATGCAATGATTGAACATGCATTAAAAAAAGTTGTAGAGCCAATGGGATTTGTTGTAGATAATTACGGAATGTATACGGCAGAAGATGAAGCACAGCTGACCTATGTACAAGTTGGAATTTTAGCAGCAGTATTATTAAATTCAGGTGCAGCCGATTATGTGATTACAGGATGTGGCACTGGAGAAGGAGCAATGCTTGCCTGCAATTCCTTCCCAGGTGTAATCTGCGGACATGTGGAAGACCCATTGGATGCCTATACATTTGCACAAATTAATGATGGAAATGCAATTGCAATTCCATTTGCCAAAGGATTTGGCTGGGGCGGAGACTTAAATTTGGAATATATTTTTGAAAAATTATTCTGTGAAGAAAGCGGACAGGGCTATCCAAGAGAACGTGCAGTTCCAGAGCAAAGAAATAAGCGTATTTTAGATGAAGTAAAGAAAGTAACTTATCAGGATATTTGTACGATTCTGAAAAACTTAGACCAGGATTTAGTAAAAGGAGCATTGGCAGGAGAACATTTCCAAGAATACTTCTTTGCAAACTGTAAATCGGATAAGATCGCCGCATGTGTAAAAGAAATTTTAGCGTAATCAAGAAAAAGAATAAAATAGAAATAAGACGGATGGCTTAACAGCTATGCCGTCTTTTTGTTCTGCTTCTTTTTTATTAATTGGATAGCGGACGATTACGGAAATCGCTTGGTGAAAAACCAGTTTTCTTTTTGAACAGATGAATGAAATAATTGGTATTGGAAAACCCAGTTTTTTGGGCAATTTCGGAAACCTTTAAATTAGATAGACGTAATAATTCCTGCGCCTTTTTTAGACGAAGATTGAGCAGATATTGCATTGGAGGCAGAAAAAAGAACTCTTTAAACTCTTTGATTAACTTGTATTTATTGACGTGGAACATATGAGCAAGGCCGTCCAAAGTATAGTTTTCTTCCAAATGATTATGAAACTGTTTTTGAATTGCAAGTAAGTAATCGGGTACATCTGAGTAAGTCAATTGTAAGTCTCGAGCAAAAACTGTATCGGCAATTAAGTCAGTTAACAAGCGTGAAACATAAAGTTCTGATTTTGGAAGAATTATCGAAGGAATGTCTTGGAGTTTCGTAAGGATTTCTGTAAATCCATTGGAGCAAAGTGGTTTTAATACTGGGGAGAGTGATTGGGCCATATAACGTGCGTAAAAACAAGGCAAAAGGTTACCTGATAAATAGAGAATAGAAAAATGCAGCATAGCACAGCCATTGGATTTTAACTGCATACCAGGAGAATAGGGCAAAAACACCAGATTGGAAGACTCAACTAAGTAGTTATCTTCAAAGGTAATTAAACGCATGGAACCACGATTCATATAAATATAGAGGTAGCTATTGTTGTCCGAACATTCAAAAAAGCGAAAGTTTTGGAGCGAATGATGTTCTTCATATTGATGAATGAAAACTAGGGACGGAATACTGGAATTAGAGGTATGAGGGATTGGATAGGTCATAATGAATACTCCTTTTTAATAAACGCATTTAAAATTTGATTTAGTAAAAAAATATAGCTTAAAACTAAAAGCTAAATTTATTATTATTGTACGCTGAAAGATTAAAAAAATCAATAATTAAATATAAAAATGTGGATAAATTTTAAGGGAGTATTTAATAAAACTGTCAAAAAAGTAGGATTAGTTCGGTGGTATTTAAAAATATTAGTGAAAAAAGTAGAAAAAACCAATATAATACAGAAATACAAAGAAAACACACTTGAAATTAATAAAGTTAAAATATATACTTAAAATAACTTAAAAATATAGGGTATAGCTATGGGAGTTAATCTATATTTATTAAGTAGTTTTTGCCGTTTATTCAACTTAAACTATCCCGCAGTGAAAAAATAAGGCAAACAAGAGAAAATAGAAAGAAATAGGTGATGGTATGTTTATAAAAGCAAGCTGTGAAAAATTACAATATAGCGGAAGAATTGATAACAGCGATCCAGAGCGTCCGATATTTGTGTTTCCATGCAGCTCGGTTACAATCCGTTTTTATGGCTCGGAAATTCAGGTTGTGTTGGAAAATCAAAGATTGTATTGGGATAACTATATTGGAGTAATATTAGATGGAACGCAAACGAAAATACAATTAAAGGATGGTGGACAGGTCATTTGTCTTGGAAGGGATTTGGACGATGGCGAACATACTCTGATGCTTTTTAAAAGACAGGACAGTTGTCATGAATTTACTTTTTGCGGATTTGAAATCCCAAATTCTGGAAGGATATTGGAACCATTGCCAAAACCAGCTAGAAAAATAGAAGTTTTTGGAGACTCCATTTCAGCTGGGGAAGTTTCAGAAGCTGTGGAATATACAGGAAAGCCAGATCCAGAGCATAATGGACAGTACTCAAACAGCTGGTATTCTTATAGTTGGATAACGGCGAGAAAATTAAAGGCACAATTGCACGATATTGCACAAGGCGGAGCTGCATTAATGGATGGAACGGGATGGTTTTGTGGACCAAACTATATTGGTATGGAATCAATCTGGGATAAAGTTCATTATAATCCAGAACTGGGAGCTGTTACAAAATGGGATTTTCATCAATATATACCTCATGTTGTAATCGTGGCAATTGGACAAAATGACAGCCATCCAGAAGACTATATGAGAGATGATCCAAATGGTGAAAAAGCAAACGTCTGGAAAGCGCATTATAAGCAATGGATTCATCAAATTCGGGAAAAATATCCAAATGCCCTTATCATTCTTACAACTACCATATTAGAGCATAGTCCACAATGGGATGATGCAATTGATGAAGTGTGCAGACAGATGAATGATCCAAAAATCGTGCATTTCTTATATAGTCAAAATGGCTGTCAGACCCCAGGACATATCCGAATACCTGAAGCAGAAACAATGGCAGAAGAACTGTCAGAATTTATTACTAGTTTTGGGGAGAATATATGGGAAGCGTAGAGGAGGAAAGATTTATATGAATGAGATAGAAGCATTGCAGGCAAGTCTGGCAGTAAGAGGAAATCATACAAGACTAAAACGGTTGATGAAACGTGCAGAACAGGGAGAAAAGCTGCATATCGGTTTTCTGGGCGGCTCTATTACACAGGGAAGTTTGGCGTCCACGAAGGAAACTTGCTATGCAGCGCTTGTACATCAATGGTGGCAAAAGAAATTTCCTCAAAGTGAATTTTCTTATATTAATGCTGGAATTGGAGGTACCACATCACTCTATGGAGCAGCAAGAACATGGGAAGATTTGATGCGTTACCGTCCTGATTTTGTTGTTGTGGATTTTACAGTCAATGATGAATCAACAACATTTTTTCAGGAAACATATGAAGGAGTCATTCGTCAGGTTTATGGGGATGAGACAAAGCCAGCCGTTGTCATTATGAATAATGTTTATTATGATACGGGAACGAATGCACAGGAATTTCATAATCAGATTGGAGCATATTATCAGATTCCTTGTGTTAGTATGAAAGATAGTATTTATCAAATGATTCAAACGGGCAGCTATAAAGAAGAAGAAATTACACCCGATCATTTGCATCCAAATGATAAAGGACATGAATTGGTTGCGGAAATGATTACTCATTTCCTTGATGTAGTTTATAAAGATATTAATATAGAAGAAATCGAACCAAACTACCCTGTTCCAATGACAGAAAACCGTTATGAACATGCCAAACGCTGGCAGATTACGAATTGCAGACCAAAATTAGAGGGATTTATGACCGATCCAAGAGAACGGACTGCGATGTTGGATTTATATAAAAATGGTTGGATCGCAGAAAGAAAAGGAGAAAAAATTATATTTGAATTGGAATGTTCTGGAATTTCCATTCAATATTTAAAATCAATTCATCAGCCACGTCCCGTTGCAAATGCAATTTTGGATGGAGACGTTGCCCATCCAATCCGTCTGGATGCTAATTTTGACGAGACATGGGGAGATTGCTTATATTTGCAAACCATTTTACATGGCGGAGAAAAGAAGACGCATACATTAGAAATTGAAATTGTTCAAGATAGTCCAGAACAGGCAGGAGAATTCTATCTTGTGTCCATAATCACGGATTAAGAGCTATATGTAAAAAAGGAGAAGAGGTAAATATGGATGTAATGAAGAAGTATCAGGAATGGTGTGAAAACCCATATTTTGATGAAAAAACGAGAAAAGAATTAAAAAACATTGCAGGAGATGAAAAGGAAATTTCGGATCGGTTTTATAAAGATCTTGCCTTTGGTACAGGCGGGTTGAGAGGCGTTATTGGAGCAGGTACCAATCGTATGAATATTTATACGGTGCGAAAAGCAACTCAGGGTCTGGCTAATTTTATTATCGAGGAAAATGGACAGGAAAAGGGAGTTGCAATTGCATTCGACTCCAGAAATATGTCACCTGAATTTGCAGAAGAAGCAGCGAGATGCCTATGTGCCAATGGAATTCGGACATGGCTGTTTGAATCACTGCGCCCAACTCCAGAGTTATCGTTTGCATTAAGAGAACTTGGATGTATTGCTGGAATTGTTGTAACAGCAAGCCATAACCCACCAGAGTACAATGGATATAAAGTGTACTGGGAGGATGGCGCTCAGATTACTTATCCAAAGGACGAACAGATTATTGCCCGTGTCAATGCAATTACCGATCTGACAACGGTAAAGACAATGAGCAGAGAAGAAGCCCAACAATCGGGATTACTGCAAATGATTGGCGAAGAAATTGATGCAAGTTATATGGAAGCATTGAAGAAATTAGTTTTAAATCCAGAAGTAATTAAAGAACAGGCAAAATCACTAAAGATTGTTTATACTCCATTGCATGGAACGGGAAATCTTCCTGTTCGACGTGTTCTTTCCGAACTTGGATTTGAACAAGTAATCGTAGTTCCAGAACAAGAAAAACCAGACGGAAACTTCCCAACTGTAAGTTATCCAAATCCAGAAGATAAAAAAGCATTTGCACTTGCGTTAGAATTGGCAAAAAAAGTGGATGCCGATTTAGTACTGGCAACGGACCCAGATGCAGATCGTTTGGGGGTATATGCAAAAGACAGCAAAACAGGGGAATATATGGCATTCACAGGTAATATGTCAGGTATGATTATTTGCGAGTATGAATTGTCCCAAAGAAAAGAAAAAGGGATGCTTCCTGAAGATGGTGCCATCGTTACAACCATTGTATCAGGAAATATGTCACAGGCAGTTGCGAAAGAATATGGCGTTGACATCATTGAAACATTAACAGGATTTAAGTATATTGGAGAACAAATCAAATTATTTGAGCAAAACCATAACCATACCTACTTATTTGGCTATGAAGAAAGCTATGGATGCTTAGTTGGAACTCATGCAAGAGATAAAGATGCTGTTGTGGCGGTCATGGCACTTTGTGAAGCTGCTGCCTATTATAAGAGTAAAGGATTGACCCTTTGGGATCAGATGTTAGTCTTATTTGAAAAATATGGATATTATAAGGAAGGACTTTATACGTTAACTTTAAAAGGACAAGAAGGAGCCGTTAAAATTCAAGAGATTCTGAAGAGTTTCCGCAGCAATCCTCCAAAACAAATTGGAGAATATAAGGTATTGGCATTCCGTGACTATGAAGAAGATATCATTCAAAACGATGTAACAGGTGAAACAACCAAAACAGGACTTCCAAAATCCAATGTACTCTACTTTGAATTGGAAGATCAGGCATGGTGCTGTGTGCGTCCGTCTGGAACGGAACCAAAAGTAAAACTTTATATGGGCGTAAAGGGAATTGATATGCAGGATGCACAAAACAGGTTAGAGCAGCTGACAGAGGCAATGACAAGCTTAATTCCACAATAAATAAAATAAAGCAATCGTTTGATTAGAGGGGTAAGGAACGATGGGATTTTCAAAAGATTTTGTATGGGGTGCAGCAACGTCTGCCCACCAAGTAGAGGGCGCCTATTTGGAAGATGGAAAAGGTCTTGATTTATGGGATGTATACGAACAGGAAGCAGGGCATGTCTACGAGGGACATACGGGGCATGTTTCTTGTGATCATTATCATAGATACAAAGAGGACGTTTCGTTAATGAAAGAAATCGGATTGCAGGCATACCGTTTTTCTATTAATTGGGCTAGAATTATGCCAGAAGGTGTTGGAAGTATCAATCAAAAAGGAATTGATTTTTATAAACGACTTTTGGAGGAATTAAATCAGGCGGGAATTGAGCCATATCTTACCCTGTTTCATTGGGAAATGCCATATGCACTGTATCAGAAAGGCGGCTGGATGAATCCAGATATTGTAAACTGGTTTGGCGAGTATGCAGCCGTTGTATCGAAAGAGTTTTCTTCAATGGTGAAAAACTACTTTACATTGAATGAGCCACAGTGTTTCGTTGGATTAGGATATCAAAGTGGGGAACATGCACCGGGACTTCATCTGATGAATAAAGACTTATTCCAGATGGCACATAATGTAATGAAAGCGCATGGAGCAGCTGTTTTACAATTGCGTGCGAATGCAAGTCAGCCAATTCAGATTGGTTATGCGCCAACCTGTGGTGTATTTTATCCAGCATCCGAAAAAGAAGCAGATGTTGAGGCAGCCAGAAAAAAACTGTTTGAATGCCCTGACTTGAAAAACTGGACATGGAATGTAAGCTGGTGGAGTGATCCAGTTATGCTTGGACATTATCCAGAAGATGGATTGAAAAAGTACGAACCATATCTTCCAAATATTACACAGGATGATTTGAAGTTAATGCATCAGCCATTGGATTTCTATGGACAAAATATTTACAATGGAAAAATGGTAAAAGCAGATGAAAATGGTAATCCAGTCATTGTAAAACGTTATCCAGGATTTCCAAAAACAGCAATTCAATGGCCAGTGACGCCAGAATGTCTGCGTTGGGGAACCAAATTTTTGTATGAAAGATATCAAAAACCATTTTATATTACAGAAAATGGTCAATCCTGTCAGGATGTAATCTCATTAGATGGAAACGTACACGATCCACAGAGAATCGACTTTACGCACCGTTATTTACGAGAATTAAAACGTGCAGCAGAGGAAGGAGCAGACATCAGAGGATACTTCCATTGGTCATTCATGGATAACTTTGAATGGGCATGCGGTTACTCCGAACGTTTTGGAATGGTCTATGTAGACTATCCAACCCAAAAGCGAATCATCAAAGATTCAGGATACTGGTATCGAAATGTAATTCAGACAAACGGAGAAAATCTTTAAAAAACTGTTTGCGAAGAAGTAGCAAAAAAGAACTGTTTTCAGGACGTTTTATTGTCAGAGACAGTTCTTTTTTTCATAGAAGATACTATTCTAAATGAAAGCGAGCATATGAGATAGAAAATGATTGTGATATGCAAAAAAGGCTGGCTTCTTTTGCTAGTAATATTCTTTTATGCAGAATTCGATTTTTTATGTTATACTGTATCTATAAATGATAGAAAGAAAAAGGAGAAACCTTATGGGAAATCAGATGACAGAAAGCGATATTCAAAAAATAAAAGAAGAAATCGAATACCGTAAATTAGTAGTAAGAAAAGAAGCATTAGAAGCAGTAAAAGAAGCAAGAGCACATGGCGATCTGAGCGAAAACTTTGAATATCACGCTGCAAAAAAAGATAAAAACCGCAATGAAAGTCGAATCCGTTATCTGGAACGTTTGATTAAAACTGCCGAAATTGTATCCGATAACTCCAAATCGGATGAAATCGGATTAAACAATACCGTAACGGTCTATTTTGAAGAAGAAGAGGAAACCGAAACATTCCGTTTAGTAACTTCCATTCGAGGAAATTCTTTAGAAGGAAAAATCAGCATTGAATCACCAATGGGAAAGGCATTATTAGGTCATAAAGTAAATGATCGTGTTTATGTACCAGTAAATGAGCGGATGGGATATTATATTATTGTAAAAGCAATTGAAAATACAACAGACGATAGCCAAGACGAAATTCGGAGCTATTAAAATTAATTAAAAAAGGATGAGATTGTATTGAGAGATACGATTTCATCCTTTTTTTATTATTGGCTTTAGCCAGTTGAGTGTGACGGAGTTTTT
>DVHN01000145.1 GCA_018712075.1 Candidatus Fimimorpha faecalis | reverse complement strand
TATAAATGACATATAACTCTGGCTTTGGAAGAATCATTCCTCCGCTTCCATAGATATTTAATTTGTTTTTTTGAATATATTCCTTCCAAGTATTGGCTAAATACAATAAGGCACGAATGACGATATTTTTACTCCATGTGGACTGGGCTTCCACAAGCAGCAATAACCGTTCCTTCACTACAAATCCTAAATCGTTATACATCTGATCCAATAACACATTTTGAATCGTAACACTACTAATCTGCTCTTCCGTTACTTCCGTATCTTCTGGATGCAGTACTTGATAAAGTTGAAGCAGGTATTTCGGATTTTCAAACAAATCCCGAAAAATACTGTCTTTCGCTGTTTTCTTTGCCTTGATCCGATTAGAAGAAACCTCTCTCACTTCCATCTCTACAACCCTTTCTATAACAAGATTTTTCTGTGTTTCGGTTTTCCTATGATTTTCATCGTTCATTACTAATAACCCCCATTCTTTTTCTTAAAATCATACGCCCCACTCTCTTATTTTTTATTTTACCATTCTCCACTTTTTCTCGCAAGCAAATATCTAATTTATTTATAAAAGCTTCAAATTTATATAAAATATTACAAGAACTACGAAAAATAGTCCTACTTTATAAGTTTTATTTTTCTATTCTCTGTTAAATATTAAACAGTATTTTTATGACACTCCTATAAAAAATAACCTCTGCAAAAGATGAGGTCTATCTCATCGCAGAGGTTATAGCTGTTTTATAATATTTCTTCTAATGGCATTTTTCTCTTCGCCAGCCGATAGGTTGTTTCTCTGTTTCAATAATTTGTCATACCTTCATAGCGTTTAATAACACCAAAATCATAGGGAACAGGAAGCTTCCATTACATCCTGATATAGTTCATATGGATCGTCAGAACAGAAACAAAGCATTACAAAACAATCATATGGGTTCGCCATATTCAATTCTGCCATACCGCATAATCGCAGCTTATAATCGATCTCTTGCTGAAAACAATCATAATATTCTTCTCGTGGCTTCCAATATTTTTCTTCATTCATTTCTTCTGCCTTCAAAAACAGTTCTGTCTTGATTAAATCTTTTCGGTCTACTTTCATTTGTTTGTTTAATAATTTAGAGATTCGACCTGGTGTCAGTTTTTTATCACTGATTTTTTTACAGAATAACGTTTTTATTTTTTCTGTTAATAATAGTTCCAATTCATTTGCCACTGCGGCTTGCGCTTCTTTCGGACTATTCAATCTAGTTTGAATTTTATCATAGTTTTCCTGAAACAATTTGAATGCCGTAACGCTGTATTCTGTCAGTACTGGATACATTGCTCCTAACTTTCGTTCTAATTTACTCTTTGCTGCATTGGTTTGTCTGCGTCTTTTATTCTTATCTACAAGTTTCTCTGCCTCTTTTTCTGAAGCAATGATTTTTTTCAATTCCTTCACTTCTTTTTCATAAGATACGGAAAACACTGAAAGAATCTGGTCACGCAGCTGTTCGTCTGAACCAAGTAAAATCTCCTTAATCAAATCAAGCTGATAAAATGGTTCCAGCATTAGACGGTCTAAAAACTCCTGATCGGTTTCTGCATTTAATAATGCAGAATTGACATCTGCGGTGTACTTTACTCGATCCAGTTGTGACAAATATTCATTCAAATTGGCTGCATACCGTTTTTTAAATTCGTCATACAGTGCCTCTGCCTCATAGTATTTCTTTTTCATTTTGAAGCAATAGCCACAGATTGCCTCCCAGGCATCTTTACATTGAATTTGTTGTTCCCCTAACACATTTTTGAGAAAATAGGAGGCATCTTCTAAACTCATCTGCAAGAGAAATGCCATTCCTAAAACACTTCTTCTCGTAATGTTATTGTTTTCTTTTAAGGAAATCCAGGTTTTCAATGTTTGGTTTGTTACTGGAAAACTTGGATTTGTTTTTTTATATTCTTGTAGCAGCTGTTTCAGCTCTTCCAAAAACACGCTTTCCTTTATTTTACGAAATGGCTGATCGATCGTTTTTGGCAAATAGTTTCGATATAAATATCGTCTCACATAACTTCCAAACGGATAAAACTTGGAAATTTCGTTGATTCGTTCGATAAGATCTACACAGTTTTCTGCTTCATAAAAGAAACTCTCCCTTTGCTCCAATATATCCGTCAAGTCGTCTCTCCAATCCTGTACTTGAACGGTTACATCCTCTGTAAACTGAGCCGTTTGACTTTTTTTCAAATTATTACTCATAGAAATTCCCCTTTCCTTTACCAATATATATACATATTGATTAATTTTTTTTGAATTTTTTGCAATAGTGATTTTGCTTTTCGCTTTCTACCACAGATTTTTGACAACGTTTGAAACATTAATTCCTTATCCAATGGAAGTGTAGGATGATAATATTCTCCGCTTCTCCACTTCATTTCATACTGCATCGGCAAAATCTCACAGCTAAGTAAGAGCAGGTGAAACACTGCATTTTGATTTTCCCAGTGGTATCCATACCGAATAAGGGACTGGCGAATTTTATTTTGTAACTCCATTGCATCCCCTAGATTTTGAATATACAAAATTCTTCGCTTTTCTAATAACTGGCAAAACGTATCCTCTATATATTCTTCCAATAACTCTTCCACAAGCTTCATACAGCTTTCCACAGAAACTATTGTTTCTTTCCTCTCGCCTTCTCCTTTATGGATTGCCCCATAAGCAGAACCAACCGTTTGCACCACTGTCCGATAACTGCCCACCGCTTCTATTCTGCTTTGCTCTGCAATTTTTTCTTCATACCATTCCCAGGAAATTGGTTTTTCCGCCTCTTCTGCCTGTTTCGCTAGTTTCTTATAAATCTGCTTTCTATCTTCTTGTTTTCCTTCTATAACAATTCTAAAATGCGGATAGTTCCGAAAGAATAATTCTGCCTGTGTTCGGTAATGAATCCACTCCTCTTCTAATAACTGGCTCGATTCTGACTCAGAAAACCGTACCAAATCGGTCTTTCCACCTATAATATACGAAAAATATTCCGTCAATTCCATTGGAAGTAACAGTGTAAACACCGACATTAACTGTATAAAAGAAAACTGTTTGGAACGCAGCTGCTTTATCTCTCCGCTGCAAAGCAAAATTCCCATATATGCATAGGCCAACCGCCACTCTTTTGGCAAATCCTCTACGAGCGTTATCCCTTCCTCCGCTGCTTTTAACAGATTTTCTCCTGCTTTTTGATACGGTGTAATATTCATCGGCATATCCGTTCCATTATAAAAAGAACGAATAAACTTGTCCGAAGCAGCTCTGCTCGCCATTTCTTCCCAATACGTTTCCCGATCTATTACATAAATCTGTGTAAATGCATACGGACGACTTTCCTCTTTCTTATGGGGATCTCTTGCCTTATTTTTAGGATAAACCTTCTTCGCATATAAAAAGAGAATAAATCCTCCCAATGCTGTAACTGCCTGCATTTCATTAGAATCCATCCGTATTTCTGCCAATTGTTCGAGTTTTTTTCGATATTGTCTTTGAAACTCAAACATATTGTCGGAACATTTCACCATCTTCAGTCCCTGCCCGCTTCCTCGTCCGAAACTAATGTATCCTATCATAATCATAACCTTCCTCTCTCCATAAAGTCAACCCTGAATACTACCATTCTCCTGACCAATTATCCCAATATTGCTGAAAATGATCTTCTGGTTCTATTTCTGTCTCCTCCTGGTCATTCGCTTCTTTATACGGATACAATCCCATATCTGCCAATAAATATAAAATCGCTTCGTCAATCCGATACGGACAGAAATTTTTTGGTAATACATTTTCATCTTCTGGATATTGATTAATCGAACCAATCAGGAAATATTCCATCTGCTGTTGTGGTGCTAACATCTCCAAATGCATCAAAACGTCTGGAAATTCCTCATTCAAATATTGGTACAACACTTCATTTCGTTTCTTATTTTCTTCAATACAATAACCGTCCGCATGTTTTTTCAAACGTAATTGATTGCAATACCGCCAAATCGTATTGTCCTGTAACAATTCTTGAAGCAGCTCTGCTTCACCAAATAAATCACTTTTTGTAAATACGACAAGTAATTTCCCTTTAAAACTGTTTTGCTGAACTCCTTTTTGCCAAAAGACTTGAATCAAATGGATTAGATTTCGTTTTGCTTCGTTATCATAAAGGTCATGTGCCGAAATCAAAAATAAAATATAGGAAGATTGAAATATAACCGAACCTGCTCCCTGTTCCTTAGCAACTTCACCAGCCAGATCTCGAAACTCTACCAGACTGCATACCGATTCCTCTCCCGTTTTATAAGATACAAAAAAACTATATGGAAGCGACAGCTCTCCCTTTTTCGTAGGTTCTGGCAGCCGATTGTTTTCATATGCCTTGATTGCCTCAAACTTCGGATGCGGAAATGGATTGTCCACAATCTCATCACTGGTAAAACAAAACGTTCCATCCTGCGGTTTACTTACAAACAGCCCAGACTCACAAATAATCTGCGTCATCCACAACGTCTTCCCAGTATTGACCTCTCCATAATAATGACAAATAATCTGCGGAGCCAATAATGCATGAAACGGAAGAATTTGCAAAGACTTACGCCCCACCTTTAAATCAAACCTCTCCCCCGTCTCACCATTTCGAAACGCAACCCCACCATTAATCCATTCCAGACCATCTACAGGAAACAAAAACTCACTCCAATCCCCTTCCATCTCCTCCTGATTCCAACGAAACCGATCTTTCGAACAATAGCCCCGCTCAATAGCCTCCTCCAGTTTCTCTTTACTCGTCACCCAAATATCCTCCACTGAATTCAGCTCATTGCCATCACAATCTATATAAGGATAAGGAAACTGCCTTCCTCCCCAAATAAAGTCCTTTATTTTATTCTTAATCCAACTCATAGACATACCTCCTGCGTTTTTATTTTTATAATACCACATCCCTCCACTTCAAATATTTTACATTTCAAACTGTATTTCATTCATAAACAACTACAGTTATGTTTTTAACTAATACCAACCAAATAGAAAAAAACTTAGCTCCGCCACCACAGCAAAGCTAAGTCTCTCTCAATTATTTACGTAATTTTTTCCACTTACTGAAAAGCCTTTGGAATACAGTCTGCTTCCGACATTGAGAACTTTGGCTATCTTGAAATAGTTCTAACAGATTTAGTAGTTCCAGTATCTTCTGTGTTGTTGAATGTTCATTTCCCAGCACTGCCATATATACAAGCACTGACTTCTATCTCATCTTTCATATGACCAAAGAAACTTTCTTGCAGTGCATTATCCCAGCAATTTCCTCGTCTTGACATGAATTGATCTTGAGTAGCTTCATTTCCTTTGCTGTGTACGCTTTCACTGCATCCTCCAATCTATCGTTTCTTGTATCAAATGCCCTTGCTCTTAGGAAGATCCATTCGTCCAGTTTCATGGATTTTAGTCCTTCCGAAATCGTCTATCATCAATCTGATTCTCCCTAGATTAACACAAGAATTTGAAAGGCTATTGTTTTCTTTTTTATCTTGCAGTCACTGGTCGCTCTTCCAGCCACTTCTTGATTACTTCCACGCTCATTCCAACAATATCCGAGATCGTTTCTAATGGAATTCTCCTATCCACAAGTTTATATGTCATTTCTTGCTTCGCCTTCATAGTTCCTTTTGCTTCGCCTTCTGCTAGTCCTTCTGCTTTTCCTTTCAATTCTCTTTCGTCCCCGTAGCGTTCTACTGCATATTCTTGATCAAATAATGTCATCATAATATCTA
>DVHN01000144.1 GCA_018712075.1 Candidatus Fimimorpha faecalis | reverse complement strand
CACCAGTTATATATCCAGCGCCGAACTGGCGCACACCTCCTTAGTAATAATTATACTTCGCTTTCTCTTTTAATACAATACTTTTATTCTAAATGATCAAAGTAGGCAGAGCAAGATTCGCCTGAGTAACTCAAAACTCACTTTGTGATTTTGTTTACCCGGCAATCTTGATGGGGATTCCGCTCCCCATACCCTCGTAATAATACACATTTTTCAAATATGCAGATTGGCTCCTATAGAAATAGTCGCAGTGTGATTATCTTCATCACTGGAAATCATATACATTTTCTCTATAAAATTTTCCCATCGCAATTCTCCAATTGGCTTATATATATCACTATTAAATAGAGAAGGCATTAAAATGGCAAGACCGAAAAAAGAAAAGGAATTGAAACATCATCATCAGATCATGCTCCGTCTAACAGATATAGAATACGAACTAATTTCAACCAATGCCCAAAACACACAGCTTCCATTGGCTGAATATGTTCGAAAACAGCTTATGAATAAAAAAGTGATTGTGAAATATGAAATTGTAGCAGATCTTCTGGAAATAAAAAAATTGATTGCAGAGTTTGGAAAAATCGGCAGTAATTTAAACCAAATTGCCCGCCACTTCAACTTTGGCGGTATTCATTCACAGAACATGCAAAAAGAAATTAATCAGTGCATTGCTGACATTTATGAGATGAAATATAAAGTTTTAAAAATGACTGGAGACTTTACTGCCTTTTCATCTCCTGATCAAAACTATTCCAGGGCAAACTTACATGGCAATACTAAAACACATAGCAAGTAAAAATGCAGATTACGGAGAAGCTCAACGCTACCTTATTTTCCAATACGATGAATATACAAATAAACTAATCCTTGATGAAAATGGACGGCAAATTCCTCGTAAAGAATACTGTCTTGATGGAATAAACTGTGATCCTTTTACTTTTGACATGGAATGTAAAGAACTGAATACACAGTATCATAAAAATCACTCTTATAATGAAATAAAATCTCACCATTACATCATCAGCTTTGGTCCTGATGACTGTGATGAATGTGGGCTGACCAGAGAAAAAGCACAGGCTCTCGGATTGGAATATGCCCGTAAAAATTTCCCCGGACATCAGGCTCTTGTCTGTACGCATACCGACGGGCATAACGGAAGCGGCAATATCCACGTACACATCATAATCAACAGCCTTAGAAAATACGATATCCCCAAAGAAGATTATATGGAGCGAAACTGTGACAGCCTTGCCAGATACAAACACCATGTAAGCAAAGATTACCTCCAACACCTTCAGAAATCACTCATGGATATTTGCAACCGTGAAAATCTTCATCAGGTAGATTTGCTCTCCCCTTCCGAAAATAAAATTACGGATAAAGAATATTATGCTGCCAAACGCAATCAGAAAAAATTAGATAAATTAAACGAACAGATTCTTGCCGACGGACTTACACCACACAAAACCACATTTCAGACACAGAAGCCATACCTGCGGGACACTATTACAGAAATTTCTCATACAGCAAAAGATGTGGAAGATTTTAAAAAGCAACTCTATGAAAAATATCAGATTGTTGTGACAGACCACAGAGGACATTTCAGTTATCTTCATCCAGAGCGTGAAAAAATATTACCAGACGTGCTTTAGGAACCCATTATGAGAAGGAGTATCTCCTGCAGCAATTTGAATCGAATCTCAGAATCGCAGATACGCCTCCTGATATTTCCTCTGATCCTCTGGCAATCTTATTCATCAAATCCGATCTTCGTTTGGTGGTTGACCTGCAAACCTGTGTGAAAGCACAGCAAAGCAGGGCGTATGCCCAAAAAGTTAAATTGTCCGATCTTCAGGAAATGGTAAAGACCATTGCATATATACAGGAGCATGAATATGATACCAGAGAAATTCTGGAAGATAAATTTTCTTCTATAAAAGAGCAGATTTCTTTTTCCAGAAAACAATTAAAAGATGTGGAATCAGAATTAAAAGACCTCAACCAACAGCTCCACTACACTGGGCAATATCTTGCTAACAAGGCAGTCTATGCCCAGTTTCGCAAAAGTAAAAATAGGCAAAAATTCCGTCAGGAACATTCTGCTGAACTTGCCCTTTACGAATCTGCTGTAAAATCATTAAAAGAGAAAAACGGAACACAGCCGATTCCTACCATAAAGCAACTAAAAGAAAAGAAGAACCAGCTTCTTGCTCGAAAAGATACGCTCCAGAAACAATATGATTATTACCGTGATTATAAAAAAGAACTGCATACTGTATGCAGCAATGTGGATATGATACTTAAAAATGAATCCGCTTTACAGGCAGAACGTTCTCTCAGACAGGAACTACGTTAGTAATATGACACGGATAGAAGATACTGATTTACTAGAAAAAATGGGATTCCCAGAAAATTGGAAAAACATTACCCAGTATCACTTAACGAAATAAAAGCAAGGAAGCTGGCACTATAAAAGTAACCAGCCTCCCTGCTTTTATTGTTTTCTACGCTCCATATCCATCATCTGTTCCTGTGGCATTTTTCCACTTCGCATTGCAATCGCTGCCTGCTTCTCTCGCAGTTTTTTCAATATGGAAGTTCTCTCCTTCTTCTTTTTCGGAGCTTTATTATTCATCAGACCATCAATCATATTGTAATTTTGTTCTTCTGTGATTTCCGCACTTCGCAGATACTCCCCATTTTCCTGCGCCTTCTGCCAGTTCTCAAGCTGTGGTTTTGCTATGGTCTGTTCCTGCTTTGTTGGGTGCAAATACCTCTGTATCTGTTCCAGCGTCTTATCGTCAAACCCGCTGCTTTCCTGGACAACCAACTCTCCGTTGTCCTTCACTACAATATATGAGATGGTCAAGCTTTTTTGTAACACTTACAGGGAAAAAATAATTACGATTATGTTTGCGTTCTTTTTTCAAATGGTGTCATGTAACCATTTGATGAATGTGGACGAACATGGTTATAGTATACATATACATAATCCAAAGTCCCATTATTGAATTCTTCCTCTGATGAGAAGCGGTGCCTATTAATAAATTCCGCTTTGAAGGTTCCGTAAAAACTTTCCATCGGTGAATGATCCTATGGGCATCCCGCCCTGCTCATGCTTTGTTTTACTCCATGTTCTTTACAATATTCTGTAAATAACTGCGATGTATATTGGGAACCCTGGTCACTATGCAGCAGCAGTTCCCTGGGATATCGGTTTCTCTTTAAGGCAATATCTAGTGTCTGTACTGCCAGCTGTGCATCTATATGGCTGCTGTTCCGTGTCGCCACTACAGACCTGTCAAACAGATCGATGATACTGCAGTTATAACGTCTTCTTCCATCTGACATTAAAATGTAAGTAAAATCCGTACACCACTTTTCATTCGGCCTGTCCGTATGGAACTCACGATTCCAATGGTTTTCAAACTTTTTATAACAGTCCCCCTTTTTATAAGGCGGTCTTTTGGGTATCACCATGGATTTGATTCTTAATTCTCTCATATATTTTAATACGGTTGTATTGCTGAGGGATATTTTTGCCCGCAGCAAAGAAACCCTCAGCATCTGGTATCCCAGATTTCCAGAGTATTCATGATATAGTTCAAGCATCTTCTTCTGGATCCGTTTTTTGCTTATACGGTAGTCTGCCTTTTTGTCTTTTTTGTAATTATAATAAGCATTCGGGCAGATTTTCATCTGGCGTAGGAGCCAGCACACTCCGAACTCCTTCTTATGAGCGTCAATAAAATGGTATTGGTCGAATCGATTTCCCTTGCGAAGAATGCAGCCGCTTTTTTTAAGAATGCGTTTTCCTTTTTCCTTTCCTCCAGTTCTCTGCGCAGCCTGCGGTTTTCCTCATAGATGTCTTTCGTTTCTTTTCATTCTGGGTTCGTTTCGCATTCTTCGCGGAATGCCCACACCCATTTACGGACAGTCCCCCAATCGGTATTCCTCGTTCCAACTTTTGATTGTACGTCCTTCTTCCAAATATAAACGCACAATCTTCTTTTTAAATTTGGGTTCATAATTTTTTGTCTGGGGCATACGTAACACCTTCCTTTATTTTTATTAATTCTATCATTTATTTCCTGATTGGTGTTACAATTTTATTATACCATCTCACTTTCCAATGGTCTTAATCAACTGCTGAAGCCCTTTTACGGGCAGATAGGCAGCTTCCACTGGAATGAGGACATGATCTGTCGCAACCAGGACGTTGATCGTAATCATGCCAAGGGAGGGCATACAGTCAATCAGAATATAGTCATAGCTGTCACGGATGCCCTCCAAATATAGCCGCATCACCTGTTCCTGGCTCATCACATTCACCAGGGAAGTTTCCAGTCCAGCAAGCTCAATATTCGCAGGAATAAAGTCAATCCCCTCCTTATGATGAAGGATTCCTTCTCCTGGTTCCACGTCCTCATCATTGATGATTTTCTCCATGATATTGACTAAGGTAACGTCTAGTTCGTCCGGCTCCTGGATTCCCAGGCTTACCGCCATGCTCCCCTGGGCGTCTGCTTCCACCAGAAGCACTCTTTTTCCCTCTCTTGCCAGCCCGATCCCTAAATTCACGCAGGTAGTTGTCTTGCCCACCCCGCTTTTCTGGTTTGCTACCGCAATAATTTTGCACATATTTATTCCCTACCTTTCTTATCTCTCTTTTCAATTTCTGCATAGGAACGGAAATATTTATCTGTTCCTTTGTTTGAATATATCTCTGATGACTGGAGAACCCTGAGTTCCGAATGTTTTTCCAACAATCTTTGAAACCAGCGAATATCTTTCCTTGTTCCCTGCATCCTAATTTTCAGCATAGAATAAGACCTCCCAATCCACAGGATAACAATACTCTGGGTAACGGATTTTGATTGCTTCCCAAAAATATTTTGCATCTCCAGTACAAAACAAATCGCTTACTGAGTAAAGTCTCGTCTCATCAATCTGCCCGCCAACATCGTCATACTCAAAGGTACTCGGCGTTCCGTCCGTATACAGATTAAAGGCTATACGGACAATTCTCTGGCTTCCACTTGTCTGCCATCCATCTTGCAGGCATTCTGGTTTTACACACCCCGTTTTAAAGTCATAGATCTGATGGATATGGTTTCTTGTGTCCTCCGATAATCCCAGGCAATAGACCAGGGCTTTGTGGTAGACATCCTGATACCAGCATTTCAAAAGGTAGGTATGATAAAAAGTTTCATGTCTCTTGTCTTTAAAAATAATTTCGTGCTTTTCGTTGTTTTCTGCTCTTAACGCTGTGCTCTTTGTCATTTTCTTTCCTCCAATTTTTTTATTTTTTGACCATAATAGAAAAGGACACCTCTCTAAAATTTCTTTTAGAAAAGTGTCCTCATAGTACTAAATATTAATTTGGTTTAATGTGGACTATTTAATTCATTTATTTTAGCCCGCTAAGAAAGTTTAATTTGTCGTACTCTTGTCGTACTCTACAACAAAAAGCCTGCTTTTTGAGTCCTTCTCAAAAATTTAATACAGCTTCGCTCCTGCTGGAATCCGATCATCCACCATCAGAAGATTCAGTCCTTCATGGCCATCCTCCTCATGCACCGCTGAGATCAGCATACCCTCGGAATCAATGCCCATCATCTTTCTTGGGGGCAGATTTACGATGGCGATTGCGGTCTTTCCAATCAGTTCTTCTGGTTCGTAATATTCATGAATACCGCTTAAAATTACACGATCTTTACGAACACCGTCATCCAAGGTGAATTTTAAAAGCTTCTTACTCTTCGGTACGGCTTCACATGCAAGGATCTTAACTGCACGGTAATCTGACTTACTAAACGTATCAAAATCAATCATTTCTTCAAAGAGCGGCTCAATTTTCACATTAGAAAAATCAATTTTTTCGACTGGTTTTTCCTCTGTCGCTGCGGCTTTTTCTGCCTGAGCTGCATTATTTGCCTCATTCTTTGAAGCACCTTGTGATTTCATTGTCGGGAATAATAATACGTCTCGAATTGCTGCAGAATCTGTCAACATCATAACCATACGGTCGATACCAAATCCGATTCCACCTGTCGGAGGCATACCATATTCTAACGCATTTAAGAAGTCTTCATCCATGGAGTTGGCTTCTTCATCTCCTGCTGCTTTCATTTCTTCTTGTGCTAAGAAACGTTCTCTTTGATCCAATGGATCATTTAACTCGGAATAAGCATTTGCCATTTCTGCACCCATAATGAATAATTCAAATCGTTCGGTATAATCTGGATTTTCTGGTTTTTTCTTTGTCAGAGGTGAGATTTCGATTGGATGATCCATTACAAATG
The DNA here is from genome assembly GCA_018712075.1 of Candidatus Fimimorpha faecalis. Lineage (GTDB taxonomy): Bacteria > Bacillota > Clostridia > Lachnospirales > Lachnospiraceae > Fimimorpha > Fimimorpha faecalis. The sequence continues at coordinate 6,968 of DVHN01000144.1, read as the reverse complement.
TAGGTTGTACCAAATGTTCCTCTACAAATTCTTCAAATAACAGGCTTAAAATATCGCCCTTTTTATGTCTTGCTTCATACTGAATATGATGTGCATCCGCAATTGCTTTTGCTTCTTCGTCTGTCTTTACTGTGGAGAAATCAATTCCAGCATATTTTTTCACTGCATCTACCATTGTAATACGCTCGAATGGTTTTCCAAGCTCCAGTTCCACGCCTTTATATGTTACTGTTGTAGTACCAAGTACCTTTTGTGCTACGGTACGATATAAATTTTCGGTCAAATCCATCATGCCGTGATAATCTGTATATGCCTGATATAACTCCATTAACGTAAACTCAGGGTTATGTCTTGTATCCAGACCTTCATTACGGAATACACGTCCAATTTCATAGACACGTTCCATGCCTCCAACGATTAATCTCTTTAAGTATAATTCCAAAGAAATACGCAGATTAATGTCCTCATCCAATGCATTATAATGAGTGGTAAACGGTCTTGCTGCTGCGCCACCTGCATTGGCTACTAAAATTGGAGTTTCCACTTCCATAAATCCCTGCTCATCTAAGAAGTTACGGATTTCACGGATAATCTTAGAACGTTTGATAAATGTATCTTTCGATTCTGGATTTACCATTAAATCTACATACCTTTGACGATATCTCAAATCGGTATTCGTCAGACCATGATACTTTTCCGGCATAATCTGTAAGCTCTTGGAAAGGAGTGTTACTTCTGACGCATGAATAGAAATTTCTCCAGTCTTTGTGCGGAACACTTCTCCCTTAATACCTACGATATCGCCGATATCCATCTTTTTAAATGCTTTATAAGGGTCTTCTCCAATTGCATCTCTTGCAACATAAACTTGGATGTTTCCCTTTAAATCCTGTACATTACAGAAGGATGCTTTTCCCATAACTCGCTTGCTCATCATACGACCTGCAATTGATACGGATTTTCCTTCTAATGTCTCAAAATTATCTTTAATATCAGCAGTATGTGCTGTTACGTCATATTTTGTAATCTGAAATGGATCATTGCCATTGGCCTGTAATTCAGCCAGCTTTTCCCGACGTACCTTCAACAACTGATGAACGTCTGGTTCTTGCTTTTGGTTCTGTCCTGCCATTTTTCTTCCAACCTTCCTAATTTTATTATATGGTTCTAACGATTAACCACGTGTAATATTGAGTACCTTATATTCTACTTCGCCGTCTGGCAATTCTACTTTTACAACATCTCCTTTTTGCTTGCCCATTAAGGCTCTTCCAACTGGAGATTCATTGGAAATCTTAAATGCCAAACTATTTGCTTCTGTAGAACCAACAATGGAGAACTCTAATTCTTCTTCGTACTCAAAATCGTATACCGTTACACGGCATCCTACATTAATTTTATCCAGATCGATCTCATCTTCTACAACGACTTCCGCATTTTTCAAGATCTTTTCTAATTCTTCGATACGTGCTTCAATGTCTCTTTGCTCGTCTTTCGCAGCATCATATTCTGCATTTTCGGATAAATCCCCCTGTTCACGGGCTTCTTTGATTTTTTGTGCAACTTCTTTACGTTTTACAACTTTTAAATCATGTAATTCATCTTCCAGACGTTTCAGACCTGCATAAGTCAAAATGTTTTTCTTATCAGCCATTGTTCGTTCCTCCATTTTCTTTTGGCCATATTGGGTTATTTTTATATTATCATTCACCCTAGCCGACATTCATATTATTATAGACGAAAGGAAAATTTCTGTCAATATTCTATCTTGATTTTCTCCGTCCTTTTTTATACAATCCATTGTTTATACACGGCGTAAAATTGCTTCTAATTGCTCTAGCGATTCGACTTCATTGGATGCTCGCCGAATTGCTGCGGAATGAGGCATTCCAGCCGTATACCAAGCAACATGTTTTCGCATCTGACGAATTCCCATATATTCTCCTGAAAATTCAATCTGCATTTGTCCATGTCGCAAAATCATCTGAATGACTTCTTCCCAGGATGGTCGTTCTGGAATCGTACCTGTTTCGAAAAACTGCTTGATCTCCCGAAAAATCCATGGATTTCCTCTTGCAGCTCTCGCCACCATAATCCCATCACATCCCGTTTCTTCCATCATTCGTTTGGCATCGGCTGCACAGGTGATGTCTCCATTGCCGATAACTGGAATGGAAACCGCTTTTTTTACTTGACGTATGATTTCCCAGTCCGCCTTACCGCTATAATACTGCTCTCTTGTGCGTCCATGAACTGCAATTGCAGATACGCCGCTCGCTTCTGCGGCTTTGGCAAATTCCACTGCATTCACCGTACTCTCAGTAAATCCTTTTCGGAATTTTACTGTAACGGGTTTCTTTACTGCTTTTACTAGCTCTGCTAAGATTTCCGCCGCCAATTTCGGATTTTTCATTAATGCAGAACCTTCTCCATTATTGACTACTTTCGGAACAGGACATCCCATATTGACATCGAAAATATCGTAAGGACCTTCTTCTAACTGTTTTGCCATCTCTGCAATTAACTTTGGATCGGAGCCAAACAGCTGCACTGCAATTGGATGTTCCGTTTTATCTACTTCCAATAACGGCTTTGTATTTTTATTTTTATAATAAATTGCTTTTGCACTAACCATTTCAGTATATAACAGTTCACATCCCATCTCTTTACAGAGAACTCGGTAGGGAAGATCGGTTACTCCTGCCATTGGTCCTAATACAATCCCATGTTTTAATCGAATCGTTCCAATTTTTAATCCTGCCATAAATTTCTCAATTAATCCTAATCCATTTTCATATTTGGAACCTCTTTTAAGAAAAATACTTTATAGTACATTTCCAATGATTCCAATAATTCCATTTTTGTTTGCTGCATCTGTTTTATTTTCAGCCCTGCACTGATATCATCATAATAATAGTCCATATCATCTGCGATAGAACGGAAAATCAATGTTCCATCTGGTTCAAATTCCATGGTAAGAATTCCGCCTACTTCTTCTGTATAAAGCACACACATAATTTGCAGTTCTTCTTTAATGGTTTGAGGAAGAGACTGAAATTGTTGATTCAGATAATATTTTTGTTCATACGAATTTGCTCCACAGAGCACAACATTTTCTTCTTGTCTACTCATATTGTATACCCATAAATACCTCTGACGGATACTTCGCCAGACCGTACTGTATGCAGCTGTCCTGCTTCATCTACTACCAGAAGTTCTCCTTTTTCATTAATTCCACGGCTTGTTCCAATATACTCCCCATTTGGTGAAAGTACTCGAACCATTCGATTATAATTTACAAGCCATTTTTCATAAATCGGTTTTAAATTTTTAAAGTCTCCTGTCTGCATAAAGATTTCATAATATTGCTCCATTGACTGCATCACACTGGCAATCAACTGTACTCGTGACTGTTTTTTTCCAGTTTCTAAAAATAAGGACGTGGCAATCGATTCCAATTGTTGTGGAAAGGAGTCCATATTACAATTAATTCCAATTCCGACTACTACATATCGGATTCCATTCGCATCCGTACTCATTTCTGTTAAAATTCCACAAAGTTTTCTGCCATTTGCTACAATATCATTTGGCCATTTAATCTGAACGGAAACTCCAGTTACTTGCATGATTGCATCTGTGACAGCAAGTGCTGCTAATAATGTAAGAAACGATGCTTTCTCGGGTTCTATTTGAGGCCGCAAAAGCAATGTCATATAGATTGCCTTTCCTTTGGGGGAATCCCAAGATCTTCCTAAACGTCCCTTTCCTAGGCGCTGTTCTTCAGCAATCACTAAAGTACCATGCTTCTCTCCGTTCTTCCCCAAACGCTTTGCCTCATCATTTGTAGAATCAATACTATCATAGTATTTTACGCAGCAGCCTGCCCATTGGTTGACTGTATTCTTTTTTATATATTCAGAAACTGTTTTAAGGCAATATCTCTGATCAGATATTGCCTCATCCAATTGACTCACTTTTCTATCAACTCCAATTCGTAATTGCACTTGTTGCTGTTAAAACAGCAAAGATAATTCCCCCACCTATAAAAATAGCTCCTTCAATGCTATAGTATGGACGATCTCTATGACAATTCCACCAATAAATTCCTTCATTGAATAACATCAAACTTGCACAAAGAAATACAGCAAAATACGCATAGTAGCCTTCTTTTGGAGACCAAAGTGACAATACTGTAAAAGTGACTACCAATATCCCATACATAATATGAAAGAGATCATGTCCATGATTTGGTCCTTTCACAATTACCTCCTAAATCTTCGTATCAATTTAGAAATTATAGCGTTGCTGCCATTACTGCTTTAATTGTATGCATACGGTTTTCTGCTTCATCAAATACGACTGACTGCTCACTTTCAAACACTTCGTCGGTTACTTCCATTTCTGTAATGCCAAATTTTTCTCCCATTTGTTTTCCAATTTTAGTTTTTAAATCATGGAATGCTGGCAAACAATGCATGAAAATCGCCTTTGATCCAGCGTTCTCCATTACTTTCTTATTGACTTGGTATGGAGATAAGGCTTGAATTCGTTCTTCCCATACTTCATCTGGTTCTCCCATGGATACCCATACATCCGTATAGATTACATCTGCATCTTTTGTACCACTTTCTACATCCGATGTTAATGTAATACTTCCGCCCGTTTCCTTTGCAATCTGCTCACATGTATGAACTAAGCTTTCTTGCGGAAAATAAGCTTCTGGCGCACAAGCTACAAAATGCATTCCCATTTTCGCACAAGCTACCATCAATGAATTTCCCATATTATAACGGGCATCTCCCATATAAACAAGGCGAACTCCCTTTAAATGTCCCAAATGTTCTTGAATCGTAAGCAAATCGGCAAGCATCTGCGTTGGATGAAATTCATTTGTCAATCCATTCCATACTGGCACACCTGCATATTTTGCTAATTCTTCCACAATATCCTGACCAAAGCCACGGTATTCAATCCCCTCATACATACGACCTAATACTCTAGCCGTATCTGCAATGCTTTCTTTTTTTCCAATCTGAGAGCCGCTTGGATCTAAATAAGTTACTCCCATTCCCAAATCTGAAGCTGCTACTTCAAAAGCACATCTTGTTCTTGTACTTGTTTTTTCAAAAATTAATGCAATATTTTTTCCATGAAATGTATCAACGGGAATCCCCGCTTTTTTCTTCGCTTTTAATTGTGCTGCAAGTTGAAGTAAATATTCAATTTCTTCTGTTGTATAATCTAATAACTTTAAAAAGTTACGTCCTTTCAAATTCACCATTTGTACATCCTCCTTGCCTTTTAACTACGTTTAACTATAATCGCAAATCTATAAAATGTCAAGCAAAGCATAATTTATTCTTTTCTCGGATATATTGTACAAAACAGATAAGGGGTATCCTTATGAAATCCAATTCCAAACTTACAAGTCCTCTTATTGCTGGAACGATTATACTAACCATTACTGGCTTTTTAAACAAAGGAATCGGCTTCTTTTATCGCATTTTTCTTTCTAATACAATCGGAGAAGAAGGCATGGGTATTTATCAGCTTGTTTTTCCTGTCGTTGGAGTCTGTATGGCAGTTTGTGCATTTAGTTTTCAGACTGCAATTTCCCGTTATGTTGCCGCTGCCAGTGGGGATAATTCATCTGGTCAGCAACATTTAATTTTACGCTGCGGTTTTCTTTTAACTGGTTTTCTTTCCTGTATTTTAGCTGCGGTTGTATATCGTTTCGCCGTTCCGATTGCCCGTTACATATTATTGGAAGAACGTTGTGCCGATCTTTTAAAAATCGTCGCTCTTTCTCTGCCATTTTCTTCTCTGCATGCCTGTGGATGTGGTTATTATTATGGAAAACAAAAGGCTTCCGTACCAGCATTTTCCCAAGTAGTGGAACAGGTAATTCGTGTTCTCTCCGTATGGATCATATGGAAAGTTCGTACCGAACAAGGTCTTCTTCTTACTCCTGCTGGTGTTATGGCTGGGCTTTTATTAAGTGAAATTGCATCGGATCTTTTTTTGTTTTTATGTTATTTTTCCACTGAAAAAACAAAAAAATATAAGGCTTCCATGCTACCTATTATGAAAGACATCCTCTACATGGCCATCCCTTTAACTGCAAATCGACTGCTGTTAAATATTTTACAAAGTTTTGAAGCAATCATGATTCCGAGCCGTCTTCAATTATTTGGACTTACAAATTCCTCCGCATTAAGTATTTATGGCGTCTTAACTGGAATGGCTATGCCATTTTTATTCTTTCCATCCACACTTACAAACTCTGCCGCTGTTATGTTACTTCCAGCTGTTTCCAGAGCACAATCAAATGAACAAAATCATACCATTCATCATGCCTCCAATCTTAGCATTCGCTTCTGCCTATGGCTCGGTATTTTTTGTACTGGAGTATTTCTCCTATTCGGTAAAGATATGGGCAGTTTGATTTTTCACAGTGAACTTGCAGGAAGTTACATCACCATTTTATGCTGGCTTTGTCCCTTTCTCTATCTTACTACTACAACCGCAAGCATACTAAATGGAATCGGACATACAACTACTGTATTTTTTCAAAATATGGTGTCTGTAACGATTCGTCTCGCCTTCGTTGTCTTTCTTATCCCTCGTTTTGGTATTATTGCCTATTTATGGGGTGTACTTTTTAGTGAATTTATTTTAGCAGTTTTGCATCTAATCACATTAAATCGAGAGTCAGGAATATCCTGTCCTTTCTTTCAATTTATTTTCGCCCCCGTTTGTTTTACCATTCTATCAGGAGCCATTGCACAATGGATGAACCACACGCTCCAATCACAGTTTCCACAATTTTCTCTTTGGATTCTTTGTTTTTCTATTTTAATTATGACAGGATTATTTCTTTTACTAAGTTTTATAACTAATACCAAAAAACTAACTCATTAAATCGAGTAGGGAAGATTTCATCTACCTACTCGATATGCGATTTGGCA
>DVHN01000143.1 GCA_018712075.1 Candidatus Fimimorpha faecalis | reverse complement strand
TTAAAAATTTTATTTTTTCAAATAATTGGAAACTCCCATTTTCTATTTTTATTGACAATTTCGGCTATCACCCTTAAAATAAAAGTAAAATTTGCTACATTTTATTGCAGCTTAAAACAAATAGGAGGGTTTTATGAGAAAATACAAAAAAATTTCTATGGCTTTACTTTTAGCTTCCATTGTCTGCTTGTCTGGATGTCAAGCGCAAAAGGGAGAGACACAAACAAACGATGCCTCAGACTCGATTGCTACACCAGTACAGACAACTCCAATGGCAGAGGAAACAACTCCAATGGAATCCAGTTCGTCGGAATCTGTCCCTGTACAATCCAGTTTGTCAGAATCTACTCCTGCACAAACAACGCCAGCAGCTCAAACTTCAGAATCTGCGGCGGAATCCATAGCTGAAACAGAGCCTGTCAGCACTGCACCATCTTCTGTTTCCACTACAGAATCACCTGCTGAAACTTCTGCTGCTGCTGTTCCCGCATCGAATCTTGTGTCACGGACAGATGGTTCTGCTTTAAGCGCCGATGCTTCCATGACTTATCCAATTATCAATGTTGGGTCCGATACATTAAATGCAGCAATCAATAACGATATTGTTGCACAGAACACTGCTTTATTACAAACCTATGCAGCTTCTTATTCGGACGTACGCTTAAACTATCAAACCGCATTTTTAGACTCTAAAAATGTTTTGTATACTTCTTACTATATGGATTATACACAACCTGGCAACACAAAGTCCAATACGTTCATGTTTACAAGAATTTACGATTTAAAGCGTGGAGGCGCAGCAGTCCGTGTTACAGATCTTACATACTCCGCTCGTGAACTCGCCCATGCCTTGTTAACTCAAGACTTGGATACCTACGCCAATACTTCCTTAGATCCTAATATCTGGGCAGCTCAAAAAGCTATTATTTTAAGTCAAAGTGAAGATGCTCTAACTAATCAATTAGAAAAAGCCGATTTTGGAAGTAATAATCCTTCTGCCACTATCTTCACACGAAAACCTGCGGATGGTCTAATGACTATTTATTATCCTGTTGGAGCTTCTCTTGGAGATTATGCGGCATTTACGGTAAAAGTATACGAGTAAAAATCTTCATAATATAAATACTGTGAAAAAGGATACAAACTTTCCATAGGCTTGTATCCTTTTATTATATTTTAATATACAAAAGGAACCTCCATCGGAGTTTCCCTTTGCTGCTCTTTATTATTCAGTTGTCTCTGCATTTGCTTCGTCCAATACGGCTTGATATTTCTCCAGAATAATCTTCTGAATTAAATCCCTTGTGTCACAATTAATCGGATGAGCAATATCACGATATTCCCCGTCCGCTGCCTTACGACTTGGCATCGCAATAAAAATTCCTTTTTCTCCCTCAATTACTTTAATATCATGAACAACAAATTCATCATCAATCGTAATTGATACAATTGCTTTCATTTTGCCTTCTTTTGAGACTTTACGTACTCTAACGTCAGTAATCTGCATAAATTACCAACCTCCTTGCGCCCTTCTGGTGAGTTTTTCTTTCGTCTGGTAAACCAGTCTTAATTTTTATTTTATAAATACAAAAACTACATCACATAACGTTCGTTTTTTTCGATAACAATCTTAATTTCTCCTGGAACACCGATATAACTTGTATTGGCACGAATCGTATCTCTACTTTCTACAATACAATTTTCAATACGGGTATTATCTCCAATATAAACATCATTTAAAATAATGGAATTTTTAATATAACAATTGTTTCCGATATAGGCTTTCTTGAAAATAACAGAGTTTTCTACTGTACCATTGATAATACATCCACTTGCTACCAAACTATTCCTTACATTAGAGCCTGGATTATACTTTGCTGGAGGCAAATCATCAATTTTAGAATAAATATCATTTCCTTGTTTAAAGAAATAATCTCTCACTTCTCTCTTCAAGAAATCCATATTTGTATTATAATAAGAATCTACAGAAGAAATATTGCTCCAATAATCCTTCATACGATAAGCATAAATTCTCTTTAAATTCTTATAGCGAATCAAAATATCATTTACAAAATCATAGCGATCTTCCTGTGCACAACGTTCAATTAAGTCAATGAGAAGACGTCTTCTAATAACATAAATACCACATGAAATAGTAGAAGAACTTGCTACCATAGGCTTTTCTTCAAATTCAATAATTCTGTTATCCTCATTCGTCTTCACTTGTCCATAACGATCTACATTTTCGCCTTCTCCCATATCTTTACATACAACTGTAATATCTGCACGTTTTTCAATATGGTAATCTAACACTTCATTATAGTCCATCTTATAAATACCATCGCCAGATACAAGAACAACATATGGTTCATGGCTTTCTTTTAAGAAATGAATATTTTGATATAAAGAGTCTGCGGTTCCTCTATACCAGCTACTATTGCTGGCAGTTAAAGTAGGAGTAAAAACATAGAGTCCGCCTTGCTTTCTGCCAAAATCCCACCACTTAGAAGAACTTAAATGTTCGTTTAAAGACTTTGTATTGTATTGTGTTAGTACGGCCACCTTTTGAATATGAGAATTGGACATATTACTTAAAGCAAAGTCAATACTGCGATACGTTCCAGCAATTGGCATCGCTGCAATCGCTCTTTTATTTGACAATTCTTTCATTCTCTTGTTATTGCCGCCTGCTAAAATAATTCCAACTGCTTTCATCGTTTCTCACCTGCCTTAATTATGTATCCGCCACTTACCAAGTTACCATTTGAATAATCTTCTGGAACGGTTATACCAGAAATCGCTGTATTTTTTCCTATGCTAACATTATCTGGAATACTGGAATTTTCACCGATCGTTACTAAATCAGCTGCATAAATTTTCTTATTATATAGACTCTCTGCATACTCACCAACACCAAGATTACAATTTTCACCAACTGTAGTGCTTTCTGCAATAATTGCCTTATAAATTTTCGTATTTTTTCCT
>DVHN01000142.1 GCA_018712075.1 Candidatus Fimimorpha faecalis | reverse complement strand
GACTTTCACCCTTTAGAACGTGTGCCCGCCGGGCACACAATAAGAAAGAACTCCTCAACAATCGAAAGAGGAGTTCTTATCCGTTTTTATTCGGTTCTAAGTGCAGTTACTGGATCTTTTTTGGCTGCTTTCTTGGCTGGAATCAGACCGCCAATCAATGTGAGAATCATACTTAAAACAATTAAAATGATTGCACTTGTAACAGGAAGCGCTGCATTTACATCTACAGAACCTGTTACCGTATGAATAATTGCATTGCCTGGAATTAATAGTAACAATGTAACTCCGATACCAATTAAACCAGAACATAAACCAATAATGAATGTTTCTGCATTAAATACTTGAGAAATATTATGTTTGGAAGCTCCAATCGCACGTAGAATACCAATTTCCTTCGTTCTCTCCAAAACAGAAATATACGTAATAATTCCAATCATAATGGAAGATACGACTAATGACACAGCTACAAATGCAATTAATACATAGGATATTACGTTGATAATCGTTGTAACTGAGGACATAAGCAGTGCAACATAATCGGTATAACTAATTTTATTTTCTTCTTTAGCAGAACTATTGTAATTCTCAATGCAATCGGATATTGCATCTTTATCTTCAAAGCTATCTGCATAAATACTAATACGACTTGGAGCATCTAAACTTACTACTCCAAATGCTGCCATATTATCATCATAACTTCCTGTTGAAATATGATCTTCATAAATGGCAAGAAGTACTTCATCGTCTGGATCTTTTAAATAATTATCCAAAGTCGCTGCCAATTCTTCTTCTGTCCTATCCATCATCTGAGACGCCATATCTGGATTATCTGCATAAACTGACTGCAACATTTCTTTACAAAGTTTCGCCTTATCGGAAACACCTAGATTTTCTAAATAAGTCTTTGTATCCTCAATTTTGGCTTCATCATCCGATGGTGAGAATTTTAAACCATTCAGAACATTTATCTTCTTATCGTCTTTTTGTGCTTTCACTACGGCACTCTCATCTGTATTATCAATAATATAATCCGTCAATGCTGTCGTATAACCAATCGGCTGATTCATTGAAATCGAAGCATCTTCTTTTGGACGAATCACTCCTGTTATTTTTAATTCGACGGCACTATCTTCCAGTAGTTTTTCTATTTTTTTCTCATCTTCCTGAATGGATTCAAATATTCCATTTTTATTTTCTTCATAAGTATCACAGGCAGGAATTAAATAGAAATTTTTATCACAAATTTCCTCATAATCCCAACTCTGTGTTTCTAATTCAATTTCTTCTCCGTCTTCCATTTTTTTAACTAAATCTTTGTATTCCTTACTTGGAAGAAGTCCTAATTCATAAAGTGTAGTTACAGGTATCTCATTATTTTCATTTAAAATTAAAACAACTTCATCATAGTCATCTGGCCAAGAACCATATAAAACATCATAATTGTCCTTCACTGCGGAACTAATTAATTCCTCATCTTTACCAGGCATAAGTTCCTCAAAATGATTGGAGCTTGTACCCATCATTTCATTCATAGCCCCCATTCCCATTGCAGCTTGATCATTGGTATCCATTAGGGTACTGCCATCGGTATTAACTAACTCTCCGTCTGGATCATGGGTATACACATAAAACTTTGTATCATAGGAGTAAATAATTCCATTTTCGCCAACGTATTGATGAATTTCACTGTCCGTATCATCTAAATACTTTTTAAATTCGGTCAAATTATTTTCTGTAATACTACTTGTCACACTGGAAGCCATTTCCAGTTCTGTTCCATTGGAATAAACAGCATCCAAATCATGATCCGCTTTCTCCGAACTAGAAATCGTCTGCCCAGACTCTATGATACTACTTAAATCAAATGATTGAGACTCAATCGAAATAGGATAAGAGGTCATTGTACTTTTCTGAATATCGGTAATATAAGTGTTTACCCCATTGGAAAGTGATAAAATCAAAGCAATTCCAATAATTCCAATTGATCCCGCAAAAGAAGTTAAAAAAGTTCTTCCCTTTTTTGTACGAAGATTTTGAAAGCTAAGCGATAACGCAGTCCAAAATGACATCGAAGACTTTCCCATATTTTTATGTTTCGGAGCAGGAAGTTTCATTGGATCAATTTTATATGGATCAGAATCATCGATAATTTTTCCATCACATAATTTTACAATACGAGTTGCATATTTTTCAGCCAGCTCTGGATTATGCGTAACCATTATGACAAGTCGATCTTTCGCAACTTCTTTTAAGAGTTCCATAACTTGAATACTCGTCTCACTATCCAAAGCACCCGTTGGTTCATCCGCAAGCAAAATATCTGGATCATTCACTAACGCTCTCGCAATTGCTACACGCTGCATCTGACCTCCAGACATTTGATTTGGTTTTTTATGTGTTTGGTTTCCCAATCCAACTCGCTCTAGCGCTTCTTTTGCACGTCTTTTTCGTTCTGATTTTGAAATTCCCGAAATCGTCAGTGCCAATTCTACATTTGATAACACAGATTGGTGAGGAATTAAATTATAACTCTGAAATACAAAACCAATCGTATGATTTCGATAAGAATCCCAGTCTCGATCTTTATACATTTTCGTAGAGATTCCATTAATAATTAAATCTCCACTATCATAGCGATCCAAACCACCAATGATATTTAACAACGTTGTTTTTCCAGAACCACTTGGCCCTAGTATTGCCACAAATTCGTTATCTCGAAAACTTAAGCTTACATTATCGAGTGCCGTCTGTATTAAATCTCCAGTTTTATACCGCTTACTAATTTGCTGTATTTGAAGCATATAGAATTACCTCTTTTCTTTTTTTGCTTCCTCTATTCTACTATATTTTGAGAATTTGAAAATTAACGCATTCTTTTATTTTTCTAAATTTTTTCTGAATTTACACAAAAATTTTTACAAAATAGTAGGAGAAAGCAAAAAGACACTTCATTATAAAGTGCCTTTCTAATAATTAAAATTTGTATGTTTTGTTTGTAATTAGTTAGTTATATCTAACTTTCTTTTAGTATATAGGATGATTAAGATTTTGTCAATATATTTTTTAATTTTTTCTAGGAAAAACTATAAGATGAATGATCGATATCGTGTTACAACTCAGTTAACACATTTACCACTTCACTCAATCCTTTTTTTCCAAATAAAACTTTACTATCATTTAAAATCATACATGGTACACTCATGACGTTATACTGCTCTTTTAATTGTGGGAAATGTGCTAAGTCAAACATTTCTGCTTCAATCTTTTCTGAAACTGCTGCCGCTTTTTGAGCAGACATTACCGTTTCTGGGCACATTGTACAGGATAAGGATACTAATATTTTTATATTAATCTTCTGTGTTATTTCTTTTAGCTTTGTTTCTGCTTCTTGTTCAATTGCCTGTCCAGGACCAGCAACATTATAAAGTGCAATAATAAAAGAATTAAATTCATGACCACCTGGTACTCCATGGAATTGAATTCCACTGCTTCTTCCATCTTCATAACACAACTCAATGGATGGTAATATCCGATCTTCTCGGTTGGAAGAATTTGCCTCCTCCCATCGAATCTTATCAGTTATTCCCTCTAATTCTCTTAAAAATCCAACGATTTCACCTGATAATGGCCGCTCATCTAACCAAGCTCTTAAAAGCACTGGATGCTCAAATTTAGCAAATACCCCTTCCAGCTGCTGTTTGATTGCACTCGTCAAGAATCCTTCCTCTTCCGACTGTGGTTTCTCTTCTTTTTGTTGTTTTGGAGAGATTTGCTTCGGTTTCTCTTTTACCAAATCTGGAATGTCTAATTTGCTGTGTAATTCGGATACTACTTTTTCTAATGAGGTAGCAGCTACAGCTCCATCGGATACAGCCGTTACTACCTGACGAAGATTTTTTACGCAGACGTCTCCAGCTGCATAAACTCCATCCAAATTTGTCTTTTGGTTACTATCCGTAATCAAATAACCTTGTTCATTTTTTTCTACTTCAGAACTAATCCATTCGGTATTCGGCACATACCCAGCAAATACAAAAATTCCAAATCCTCCATCTTTTCCTGCTTCATGAACCCATTCTTCTTTTGTACGGTTATTACGAAATCTCGCATAGGATACCATCTGTTCTCCACGCACTTCCACTAATTCAGTCTCAAAAATCACTTCAATTTTTTCCTGTCCCTTTAACTTATCAGAGACTGTCCTAGCACAAGAGAAAGAATCTCCACGTACTACAATCGTAACTTTCCTTGCGTATTTTGTTAAAAACAGCCCTTCTTCTACAGCCGCAAATCCTCCTCCAATTACAAATACATCCATTCCAGTAAAAAATTCTCCATCACAAGTTGCACAATAGGCCACTCCTCTTCCCTGGAATTCTCTCTCTCCCTTAAAGCCTAACTTCCGTGGATTTGCACCTGTTGCGAGTATTACACCTAACGAGCGATAGATTCCTTTCGTCGTATGAATGACCTTTACTTCCGATGTCAGTTCCATATCCAATACTTCTGCAATTGCAAACTCTGCTCCAAACGCTTCCGCTTGATAACGCATTTGTTCCGTCAATTCTTTACCACTTGTTCGCTCCACTCCTGGATAATTTACAATCTCAGATGTAATCGTGATCTGACCCCCGATTCCAGCTTTTTCTAACAGCAATACTCGATATTTTGCACGTGCCATGTAAATCGCAGCGGATAATCCTGCTGGACCTCCTCCAACAATAACCAGATCATAAAAATTTTTATCTATCTGCATATGATTTCCTTTCTTTTAAAAACTCCCCGTCTTCAATCGAGACGGGGATGGCTAACCTAATATCTAAAATAAGAGTCAACTGGGAAATTTCTGAATTAAATTAATCCTACTAAATCTAAGCTTGGTTTTAATGTATCTGCTCCTGGTTTCCATTTTGCTGGGCAAACCTGATCTCCATGTTCTGCCACAAACTGAGAAGCTTGTACACGGCGAAATAATTCATCTGCATTTCTTCCTACATTACCAGCAATTACTTCGTATGCTACAATTTTTCCTTCTGGATTAACAATAAAGCTTCCTCGTTCTGCAAGTCCATCTTCTTCAATCATAACATCAAATGCTCTTGCTAAAGTACCTGTTGGATCTGCCAACATTGGATACTGGATTTTTTGAATTGTTTTGGATGCATCATGCCATGCCTTGTGTACGAAATGAGTATCACAAGATACACTATAGATTTCACAATTAATTTCCTTAAATTCTTCGTATTTATTTGCTAAATCTTCTAGCTCTGTCGGGCATACAAATGTAAAGTCCGCTGGATAGAAGAAAAATACACTCCATTTTCCTAGTACATCTGCTTTTGTTACTGTTTTAAATTCTCCATTTGTATAAGCCTGAACAGAAAAATCACTGATCTCTTTGTTAATTAATGACATTTATCATACCTCCTTCTGTTAGTTAGTTTTATCTAACTAATGATAGTTTACTATTATATCTTAGTTTTGTCAATAAATAATAATGATAACTTTTATCGTTTATATTTTTATGTATAATAAATCTATAATCCAATATCTTTGTATAAAAAAGAATCATTACAAAATTTTTTGTTCATAAAATGACTGTATATATAGTAATTATCTTAATAAAAGATAACTACTCTTCCTACAGCATCTTATTACTATTTTGTAATGACTCTCTTCTTTATTAACACAACTTGATATAATTTCCATTTGGATAGAGTCTGTTTATCCTATCTTCCATTCATTACTCATTTTTTGTAAATCCACCATATGTTTATATCTACCATTTTGCTTTATTAATTGTTCTGGTGTTCCTTCTTCTTTTACTTGCCCATTTTCTAACACTACAAGATGGGATGCATTGGCAACTGTCCTCATTCGATGGGCAATCATAATAACTGTTTTATTTTGAAGCAGACGAGACAAAGCTTTTTGTACATAAGTCTCACTTTCCACATCCAAAGAAGCACTTGCTTCATCCAAAAGTACAATCGGTGCATTTTTTAAAATTGCTCTAGCAATTGAAATTCTCTGTCTTTGTCCTCCTGATAATTTTGAACCATTTTCTCCAATGATTGTTTCATAGCCTTGCGGCAATGCATCTACAAATTGATCACAAAAAGCTAATCTTGCCGCTTCTTTGACCTCAGCATCGGTCGCATCTTTCTTTCCAATTCGAATATTTTCCAGTACACTATTATTAAATAGCACCACATCTTGAAAAACAATCGAAAACTTGGATAAAAGCACTTCTGGATCAATTGTAGAAATATCAATTCCTCCAATTGTAATTCTGCCTTTTGGAATCTCATAAAATCGAGCAGCCAAAGATGCACAAGTCGTCTTTCCCCCTCCACTATTTCCAATCAAAGCAGTAATTTCGTTTTGTTTTGCCAAAAAACTAATATCTTTTAAAACTTCTTTTCCCTCTTGATAGGAAAAACTTACATTTTTAAATTCAATATCATAATTGGAAGGCTCAAATGTTTCTTTTCCCGTCTGAACAGGGTAATTTTCGATCTCATTTAATCGCTCAATTTTCGGATCACAACTAATAATCGCAGCTAGATTTTGCAGTGTTGCATTAAGCGGATCATACAAACGAGATGCTACAATCAAAAACAGTAGAAAAATTTCAAAATTAATTTCATTTTGTTCTAATAAATAAACACCTGCAATTACAACTGTTGCGATTCCTAATTTTAATATTAACTGGGAACTTACTACAAAAAGTGCATTCGTAAGCTCTGTTCTAATCTGACTTTTTTCGCAATGATCAATTGCTTGATC
The DNA here is from genome assembly GCA_018712075.1 of Candidatus Fimimorpha faecalis. Classification (GTDB taxonomy): domain Bacteria; phylum Bacillota; class Clostridia; order Lachnospirales; family Lachnospiraceae; genus Fimimorpha; species Fimimorpha faecalis. The sequence continues at coordinate 7,410 of DVHN01000142.1, read as the reverse complement.
CACTTCGTTTAAATATTTTTCAGTAAAATGATTTGCTTTTAGATCTCGAATCGACTCTAATCCTTCTTGAATTTTTTCAGTTCGAACTAGTTGAATCATTCGATCCTTACGTCCTGCCTGACTTAATTTTTTCTTCGCCAAAACAACTAGTAAGAACGATACTGGAACACACCATACCGCCGCCAATGCCATCTTAAAATCGAAGAAAAACATGCAAAGGGAAAGCAGCGTCGTAGAAATAATTGAACCTACAAACTCTGGAATGAAATGAGACAATGCCTGTTCCATTCCTGTAACATCCGATAAAATGGTCGTTGTCAAATCAGATAAGTCCCTCTTTGAGAAAAACAATAGTGGAAATTTCCTAAGCTTTTCTGCTACAGAAATTCTAAGTCTTGCACTTTCTGTATAAGTATTTAAAAATGTCATATTATATTGAATATAATGTGCAAGAAAAATTAGCACTATTACAACGATACATTCTATAATAGAAATAGGAATCGACAGTGACTCTGATTGCTTCAACCAAAGGTTTAAAACATCACATACGAAATAATAAAGTACACCAATCGACATTGCAATTACCAGATAAGAGACGGTACAAGAGATACATGCCTTCACTAAATTTTTCGCTCCTATCTTTGTGAGAGCAAAACGCTTTTGAATTCGTTCTATCATTGTATTTCACCTACTTTCCAATCGATTGACTGGCAATAATTGTTCCACATATCTGCATAAATTCCATTTGCCTCAATTAACTGCTGATGGTTTCCAGATTCTACAATCGTACCATCTTCTACAACATAAATACAATCTACATTCACAATGGTGGAAAGACGATGTGCAATCATAATGGTCGTTTTATTTTTGGACAATTCCAGAATTGCTTTTTGCATTAACACTTCGTTATCACTATCTGCATAGGCAGTCGCTTCATCCAACAAAAGAATTGGCGAATCCTTTACAATCGCTCTAGCTAAAGTCATTCTCTGCGTTTCTCCACCTGATAAATACACTCCTTGGCTTCCAATTTGAGTTTCCAGTCCACGACTGAACTGATTCACAATATCATCACACTGTGCCCTATGTACGGCTGTTTCCACCTGTTCTTTTGTAACATCAAATCCCATTTGAATATTTTCATATAGACTCTTCTTTAATAAATGACTATCTTGAAATACAAATGAAATTTTACTCATTAATTCTTTTTCACTAATGTCCTTTACATTGATTCCTCCAATTGTGATGGAACCTTTTGTCACATCATAAAACCTAGGGATTAAAGATACGAGTGTAGATTTTCCTCCACCACTTTTTCCAACAAATGCAATCGTTGTTCCACTTTTAATTTTTAAGTTAATATCGTGTAAAACTTCTACTCCACTATCTGGATAGGAAAACGAAACGTGATGAAACTCAATATCATAGTTCTGAATCTGGTTGGAACGATTGGAGTATTCAAATGGCTTTTGGTGAAGAATTCCCTCGATGCGATTCACTCCATCTTGAGCAAGCATTGTGTTTTCACTTGCAAACATGATTTTATTTGTTGTTACTGCAATAATCGGTGTAAAAATCACATAAAAAAGGAAGTCTGGCAATACCGATGTAATCTGGAAACCATTTAAAATAAAAAGTATCATTGTTCCAATTAGGAAAATAAAAATACTATTTATAAATGTAGTAAACAATGTCATTGGAATCCGCATTTGATCGGTATATCCAAGTGCAAATTTTTCATAATTTTTAATGGAATTATAAAAACGTTCAAAGGAATATACAGTCTGTTGAAATGTTTTTACAACAGGAATTCCTCTTACATATTCCACCGCCTCGTTACTCATGTCTCCCAAAGCATCCATATAATCTTTCATTGCTTTTTGCAGACCCTTTCCAACCATCTTAAACATATTGGATAACGCTAAAATGGTAGGAATCAGCGATGCAACTGCAAACTTCCAATCAAATATAAACAAACAGATTAATACCGCACATACTGTTGTCATCAACTGAACCATATCAGGAAGCTGATGTGCTAAATACGTTTCTGTAGACGCAGCCGATTCATCAATAATTTTCCTAAGCTTTCCACTGCCCTCTTCTGAAAAATATCCAAGCGGAAGTCGTACTACATGATGCATTGCTTTTTTTCTCATATTTGCTGCAATTCGGAAGGCAGCCAAATGAGAGCATAATAATGCCATAACATAGACCAAAACTCCGCCCACTGCACTGATTAATGCATACCATCCATATTGAGCGGCATCTTTCGCCTGAGTAAAATCAGGATATACTTCTAACAAAGCTGCAACTACCTTCCAAATCCAAATGAATGGCAACAGCAGCATAACTGCACTAATAAAAGAAAATATAAGTGAAAGCAACGTCAAATACTTATACTTTCCCGCATATGCAAACAACGTTTTTAAGATTGACATATAACCATAACGCCTCCTCTTCATTTTTGTATAAACATTCGTCCATACAGGTTAGTTATTTCTAACCAAAGAAGAGTATACTGCTTTTCATTCGTTCCATCCACTCCATTTTATCCGAATTAATCCATTTTAATATTCAGATCGGAATGTAAGTAACGTCTTTCCATCTTATATTTCACCAAACGACTTTCTATATTGCTGTGGTGTCATATTCATAAGCTGGTAAAAAGCAGCGGAGTATTTGCTTGGATTGGAATATCCAACTTTATTTGCAATATCAATAATGGATAAGTCTGTGTTTCTTAGTAATTCCATGCTATATTCCAGCCGATACTGTTTAAACCACTGATAAATCGCTACTCCATAAATTTCTTTAAATGACTTTCTTAATGTGTGGATATTTATATGATACTGTTTTGCTAACACATCAAAGTTAATCTTGCTTGACAAATGTTCACTCAAATATTGTTTGATTGCCTTTATCGTTTCAATCTGATTCTTTGGATAATAGCGTTTTTGATTTTGCATCATTTCAAAATCATTATGAGATAAAAATAATAATAGTTCTAATACTTTGATTTTTAAATAATCCACTTTCATTTTCTTATCAATTTCATACATTTCTAAACAAATATGCTGGATTTGCTGTGTGGAACGCAAAATATAAATATTATCATTTAATGTCAGCTTCTTTGCTAAAAAATCAATATCAATATGAAAATTTGCTAACAATTCATTTTTTCTCGCTTTTTGAATATCAATTAATATCTCCACTCCCTCATAATAACCAAGCGGAAATGAATCTTCCATTCTTTGAAGAGACCATCTGCTAATCGACAAATCCCCCTCACATAAATGTGCATAATAGTTTTTATTATACAAGCATTCAAATTTTCCTCTGCGGCAATGATTGATTTCAATATAACTACTATTGATTTCTCTATTTATTGGCGTATCAAAGCTATGAAACTTATTATAGATTACTTGAATCCCATAATAGACATCAATACAACTCATCACACCATCTCCTTGAATTCCCCCAATCCTATATTCCATTTCATACTCACTTATCTTTTTTCTATCCACAATAATAATTTGAGAATCTTCTAACACAGTTTTTCCTCCAAGATGATAATTACTCTATTATTCCTTATCATACCGCTTTTTGCAAAAAGAAAGAATGGCTGCTGCCGAGAATATTTCTCAGCAATTGCCATTCGTTTTCTTATCGTGATATGCCATCCAGTGGAGGTTTCTTTTGTTTTAATTATGTACTAAAGTAAGAAATTTATTATGTTAAACTCCACTCAGTTGCTTTCTCTCGAATTTGTACATAATCTCGATAAATTCCTTTTTGAAGCATTAGTTGTTCATGTGTACCACGCTGTACGATTTCACCATTTGAAATAACAGCGATTTCATCTGCTGCTTTTATTGTATTTAGTCGATGTGCAATCACAAGCAACGTTTTTCCTTTTACTAGTTCCGTTATTGCTTCTTGAATATACCGTTCATTATCCACATCCACACTTGCTGTTGCTTCATCTAAAATAATAATTGGAGCATCTTTTAAAATACAACGAGCAATGGAAATTCGCTGCTTTTCTCCTCCCGATAATGTTGCTCCTCCTTCTCCAATCATAGTATCAAATCCATCTGGCAATTTCATAATGAAATCATAACATCTAGCTTTTCTGGCTGCCTCATAAACTTCTTCTCGTGTTGCATCTGGTTTTCCCATACTAATATTATTATAAACGGTATCTTGAAATAGATAGACTCGCTGGAACACCATACTAATTTGATTCATCAGTTCTGCAAGTGGAATATTTTTAATATTTCTTCCTCTAATTAAAATATCCCCGCTCTTTACATCCCAAAAACGTGCCAACAAGTTCGCAATTGTCGATTTACCACCTCCAGAAGGACCTACCAAAGCCAGCATCGTATGCGGTTTCATCTTTAAATTAATATGATGGAGAACTTCTTTTTTCTGATATTCCCCTTTTGTATTTGTCTCATAGGCAAAGCAAACATCTTGAAATTCCACTTCTGATATTTGTTCTGACTTAGATGGAACGCGATAAGTTCCAGTATCTGGGAGTTCTGCTTCTTCAAACACTTCCTCAATTCGATCCAGACAACTATTCATAACCGTAAGTCTCGTTGCCTCTGCATACAATGCCTTCAGCGGACCAAATAATTCAAATACAAACAGTAAGAAACCGAATAAATATGGCAGTGACAACTCTCCTATCTGCTGTAAATAAATCGAAAACGCAAATAATACAGACATTCCTACCGCATATAAAACATATAATCTTCGGTGCCATGGAGTAAGTGCATTTTCAAATCCAATGGATGTTTCTTTGGAACGTTGAAAATTCTCTGATAATTCCTCTGATTTTTCTCCAAGTAAATTATAACTTTTAATAATTCCAATTCCTTCAATAAAAGAAAGGACTGCGTCGGTCAGTTTTTCACTCTGTTCTTGACGAACATCTGCTTCCGATAATGAAACCTGATTCATTTTCCCTGCAATTGCTACTGCTATTAAACTAACAATAACTGCTATTACTCCAAGCCGCCAATCTAAAAACAATAAAAATCCTACCATAATAATTGCTGAAAACAGATAATTCATCATATTTGCCAATGTACTCATGGCAACTTCTTCTATAAATACCATGTCTGTACTCAGTACAGAGCTAATTTTTCCGATATTTCCCGCAGTAAAATAGCCCATTGGCAGTTTTCTTAAATGAGCCCCCAATTCCAATCGTTTTTGGGCAAACATCATATAGCCAGCTGCACTCTGAAGTCGATCGCTCATCAATTGACAAAAAGCCTCTATCATCACAAGAACTACCATACTAATTCCAATCCATAAACAATCCTCTGCCTCCAGAGTTCCTTCATAAAATTGAGTTAGTACAAGAAAGGATAGATAAATCGGCATTTTTGAAAGCATGGATTTCAAAAATGCAAAGACAAAGGCGATCTGAATTCTTTTTTTATACTTACCAGAAAGCCGTAATATTCTTTGAAATAAATGAATCATTTTAATCCTCCTTTGCGCTTTCTACTTTCCAGTTTGCACTGTCAATGGATGCATTCCACAATTTCTGATATTCTTCACAACCAACAATTAGTTCTTCATGTCTTCCTGTTGCTATAATTTTTCCTTTAGACATCACACAAATCTGATCAGCATTTTTTACAGAAGGCAGTCGATGTGCAATAACGAGTAATGTTTTTCCCCTGACTACTTCTGAAATTGCAGCTTCCATTTTTTCTTCATTTTCTGGATCAGTAAATGCCATTGCTTCATCCAATACTACAATCGGTGCGTCTTTCAAAATTGCTCTCGCCAATGCAATTCTTTGACGCTGTCCTCCAGAAAGCTGTTTTCCACTGTCTCCAGCCAATGTATGAATTCCCTTCGGTAATTTTTCCAAAAATTCCATGCACTGAGCTTTCTTAGCTGCTTCCAAAACTTTCTCATCCGTAGCAGAAAGCCGTCCAATCCGAATATTTTCCATTAATGAAGTATTAAATAAGAACTGTTCTTGCGAAACATAAGAAATCTGAGTATTTAATGCTTCCAAACTCATCTGGCAAATATCCTGTCCGCCAATTGAAATCGTTCCTTGATTTGTATCATAATAGTGAACAAGAAGTTTTGCCAACGTACTTTTTCCAGAACCAGACTCCCCTACCAGAGCTGTTTTTTGTCCTTGGGGAATTGTAAGGTTAATTTGATCTGCTACCGTTTCTTCTTTGTAGGCAAAACTAACACCATCAAACACTACCGTATGTCCATTTCCTTTAAATTCATCTGTTGTTTGCTTCAATGGAGCTGTATTAAACATATTTTCCAGCATTTCAATCTTATAATTAATCTGAGGCAGCGATGGTAAAAATCCCATTGCTTTTAACAGTGGAACTCCTAAACTTAAAGATAAACACATAACTAAAATTAGATCAGCCAGTGTAGAATATCCTTTTAATACAAACCACGAGCCAAGAGGTAATGTCAAAATTAATGTACAAGGCAAAATACTATTATAAATTGCCATCCAAGGCCAGCAAGCTTTATACCAACTTAATGTAAAATCCCGATAAGCTGTAATATCTTTTTCAAAACGCTTATAAGATTCTCCATCTTTATTAAATACTTTTACGACTTCCATCCCGTTAATATACTCTACAATTGTATTATTCATTACTTTTCCAGCCGCATAGTAGTTTTTCATATCTTTCATACCAATCCTATACATTACAACCATTGCAAGCAATCCAATTGGCAATGAGGCTAACGACATCAATGCCAACTTCCAATCCACTGCAAATAAACTAATGTATACAATGATTGGAATCGCAACATTTCCAAAGCCTTCTGGCAGAGCATGCGCCAGCAATAGTTCAATACTGTCCACATCATCCACAAACATACGCTTCATACTGCCAATTCCCTTTTCCTGTATTTCACCAAGCGGCAATTTTTCCATTCTTTTTTGTAGCGAAACACGAAGACGAAACAGAATGTTAAATGCCGCTTCATGAGACATAGAAAGCCCCTTTACATATAAACAAGCATGAAGGATTAAGCAGGCTGCCACTCCTAATACTCGAATACCAATATAGGTAACGTCAACTGCCTCTCCCATTACTAATGGTGTAATTATCTGATATACAAATAGAAAGGGAAGCACACTCATCAATACAGCAATTAAAATTACAAAAGCGGACAACATTGTTAACCGTTTATATGGACCTGCGTATTCCAAAACTTTCTTAAACATATAAAATCATCTCCTCTCATTTTCTCAAATTTCTCTTATTCGCATATGCTTCCAAGCAAAAATGTTTCCACCTAACTTATGCCTTTACAAAAAGGACCTTCACTGGAGCTTCTTTTTGCCTATCATGATAACAATCGAGTAGAGAAGATTTCATCTACCTACTCGAT
>DVHN01000141.1 GCA_018712075.1 Candidatus Fimimorpha faecalis | reverse complement strand
AATTACGGATGTATCTACCAGGAGCACCTGTTTCACTCCTGCAAAACAAGAAGCGTCCACTGCAGGAAGCAGGGAAGAAAGCATCCCTTGCAATATTTTGTGCAGAAATGGAGCAGCTTTGGAAAACTGTTTGCGCCAAGCAGTATCAGAAATATTAGAAATTCCAAGCGTGCAGGCGGCAACTGCCAGGATACGGAAGGAAAAATTTGAACTGGCGTAGAGAAAAAGCATTCTTAGCAGGTCCACTGCACAACCGATCCCACGTTTTCTTTGCAGGATGCCTGTGCTTTTTGCCATTTCATCCAAATTTGATGGCAGGTGGGAAAGAATTTTATTATCCCAGTTTTTAAAAACATCTTGTATCGAATCATTTCATTTGGTAGAATTATTTTGTAAATTCATGACATTCCTCTCTTGGTTAATGGGTTTTGGCAAAATCATTTTACACCAAAAGGGGGCTGTCATGAATTCTTTTTATTTTTTCAGTTATTTATTTCGTTTTGTGCACTTTTTTCTTAAGTTCGCGCCTATGGGAGATATCCCCTAGCATGACCGTACCGCTTCCAGGATTGCAGTCAGCAGCTCACAGGAAGTATCTTCAAAAACTTCAATCGTTACGGTTCCGATATGAAGTACTGATGCAGGATCCGAATGGCCAGTACGTTTAAAGGGAAGAGAAATTTCCGCAAACTCTGAGGCTGGATCTGGAAAAGGCGTAGTCTAGTCTGCAGGTGGATGAATTCCGTAACTCTTACGGGGCAGATCCTCCAGGGCAAGCTTCTGGATCTTTGCAATCCAGTAATAATAACTCTTTAAAGAAATGTTATGCTGTTTACACCATGCCTGGTTTGTCAGCCCAGAGGCTCTGCATTGCCAGATCACATCCAGCTAGTATTGAAGTTTTACTTGCTTATCAGGGGTTAAAGAAGAAATGTCCATGATTCCGTTCCTTTTTCCGAATTTAGAGTTTTTGGAGTAAAATCTAAAAACTCTAACCCTAAGTTTACAGAAAAACTCTAAAGATTTCGCTACACGTTCTTATTTGACGTTTTTTACGATGCTATAGATAATTGCACTGGATTTTGTGCCGTCAATACTGTCGATCAGCTTCCATGCATGTTTGTGCAGACAGAAGCTGCGTAGCGCCTTTCTCTGAATTACGGTGCTTCAAAGTCCAGACAAATGGCTCAAAGAGCCCTGGAATAATCATTCTCTGTTGCGTTGTTATCAAGTGGTGACTTCACCGTCATGCAGGAATACTCTTAATGCATCTTCCTGATTAATGTAGTAGCTAATTTCATCCATGTTTCCCCTTTGGAAAGGCGGCTGGAACAGGCGTATTAGATGATTATATCTAATCGTTTTGAATTACTAAACTGAATCGGATTTTGGGTATAGAATTATCCTTACGACAAGGAATAAACAGAATCAACAATAATATTAATATTAATTTTGCATCTAGGTTACACTAAAGCCGATTGGACCTTGAAAAAATTGCTAAAATTCCTATAGGATAAAAATTTTTGACTTGTTAGATAACGATTTTCGTAGTATAATTTTAGTGTAATAATTACACTAAAATAGGAGAACCAAATGTACTACGATTTTGCCTTTTGTCATTCCCTGTTTTTAGACGGTGGAAATCTATAGTGATAGTAGGGTATGCCAGTTTCTCAAATCCGTTACGAAAGAACAGACTTTCGAGTTCCTGAGCGATTGAAATAGTCGCAGAGATCATAAGCAGAGGATTTACATCTCTTATGATTTAACCAACAAAAACTACTGGGCTGGAGAGATAGACCTTATCGAATTTGGGAAGGCCAAGGATGACAAGGGTATCTCTGTATTCAATATCGCCATAGCCTTTAACAATACAAACCATGTTCTGTTTTTTTATGAAGAGTATCCTGGATCCATCACTGATGTATCGCAGTTCATATATACTAGTGATTATGGATATAAAAAGATGGGATTTATTCTCGACCGTGGTTACTTCAGTAAGGATAACATCCGCTACATGGAAGAGAATAAATATGCCTCCATCATAATGGTGAAGGATAAGAGGGAACTGGTATCTTCACTTGTAGAGAAAAACCTCAATACCTTCGAGACAGATAGAGACTACTCTATCCGCAGCTACAGGGTATATGGTAAGACAGTTATATCAAAGCTGTATGAAGATGACACTAAAAATCGATCATTCCATATTTATTTTAATCCATCAAAGCAGGCAGCGAAGCGAGAATTGCTGGGGCTGACGCTTGATAAGATGAAGCTCTATCTGGACAAGCACATAGGAAAAGAGATTCCGTTGTCAAAGGTCTATCATGATTACTTTGACTTGTACTATGATAAGAAAGGACATCTCATCTCTTATGAAGAGAATAAAGACTTTATCCAGCGAAAGCTAAGGCTATGTGGTTATTTTTGCATCATCACCTCTGAAAAAATGACTGCGGCTGAAACACTTATCCAATACAAGGGACGAGATGTTTCTGAAAAACTCTTCAGTGCCGATAAATCCTTTATAGACTCCAAGAGTATGCGGGTTCAGACCACAGAAGCTCTGTCGGTCAAAGTATTTATAGAGTTTATCGCCCTTATCGTTAGAAACAGGATATATAATCTCCTGAAGGAGACGATGTTAGGGCTTGAAACCAAATCTAATTGCAACTGAAGGGTAATCAAATACACGTATTATTTGTGCCACAACAAATAGTAATTAGTAAGATAATGGGAGTATTTTATTAAGGATTATGTGAATATGGAAAGCTGAATTAAGATGCTTCGGGAAAAAAGAGGAATTATACAGGAAATTCTTGCAGGAAAATTAGGCATAACTCAACAAATGTCTAGCAAGTATGAAAGGGATATTGGTGTTATAAAAGTAGATATCCTAAAAAGAATAGCTGAATATTTCAATGTGACCACAGATTATCTGCTGGGACTGTCTGACATAAAAAGAAATTTGGCAGGAGAAATTTGGAAGAGTGAGACGTAATACTATGACTTTCTTGAAGTATGTAAAAAGTTGGGCGCTTATGATCAAGAATTAATGTGGTTAATATTGCAGACCGTGGGAAGACAAGCGGAAAAAAGAAAGAGAGATGGTAAACATGATTAACATTGCGATTTGTGATGATGATATTGTTGCAACAGGAAAGTTAGATTGTATGTTGCAAAATATAGCTAAAAAATACTTTGTTGATTTGGAAATAGAGGTTTATTGGGATGGAGAAGGATTGATAAAATCAGTAGAAAGCAAAGTATATTATGATATGATTTTTCTGGATATAGAAATGAAGAATGAAAATGGTATTTCAGTAGCACGAAAAATAAGGAAAATGGATAATAACGTTTTGATTATCTATGTTACGAGCCATGAAAGTTATATGCTAGAGTCTTTTTCCGTAAGACCATTTAGATTTATAATAAAACCTCTAAACGAACAAGAGTTGCATAGTTGCTTTAAAGCTGCATTTGACGATATAAGTAATTCAGACAGTTATTTTCGATATAATTATCAACGAATCAGGCACAAAATTCCTATACGAGATATTCTTTACTTTCAGAGTAACCGAAGAAAGATAAAGATTGTAACACAAGAGAATGTTTTTGAATTTTATGGAAAACTAAATGACATTGAGACAAGTTTAATTAACAGCAAAGCAGTGTTTTTGCGTGTACATCAGTCCTTTCTTGTAAACTATAAGCATGTAAAGGGATTATCTTATGATTTTCTTGTATTAGATAATGGAAAGCATATATCTATTAGTGAAGATAGGAGAAAGCAGATTAGTGAACAATATTGTGCAATGGAGGATGTATTTTATGTTAACATATAAAATGCTTATGCTAGGTATAGAAGTTTTACTTATAGTGTTTTCTGTATATCTATTTTTTGGTTATTTTAATATTTTCTTTGAACGAAAAAAGGGGAAGTTCTCTTTGTGTTTAGGTGTTGTTACACTTGTGGTTTGGCAGATTGGTATATCTGACTGTATCAATTTTTCGTTATCGGCAATTTATAATATTGGAGTGACAATAGGTGTTTCTTTATTTGTTGTAATGATTGTCTTCTACGGGAAAATATGGAAAAAATTTTTCTTTTGTATTGCTTTTGATGCAATTTGGATGCTATCAGAACTGTTGATGCATAATTTATTGCTAATTTATTGCGATTATCTTGCAAGGTCACGATTATTTGGATCTTTTACTTCTAAAGTTTTGCTTATGATAGTGATTATAACTTTAAAACATGTATTTACGAGTGAAAAATTTATGGATCTGTCTGATAAATATAGTTTTTCGCTTGTTCTAATCCCCATAGGAAGTATATATATCATGAGTGTAGTTTTCATGCTGGCTTATAATGCAAAGGGTGATTATGCGGAAAGATATTCTGTAATTGCAGTGTTAGTACTGCTTTTTTTAAATGTACTGATTTTCTATATCTATATAAAGTTAGCAGATATATTGTATGTCAGAAAAAAGAACCTAGTTTATGAGCAACAATTAGAATTATGCGAAAGACATAAGGAAGAAACGGAAGTTTCTATGTTACGAGTGAGAGAAGTAAGGCATAATATGAAAAACCACCTTATAGCTATTCTTGGATATGCAGAGAAAGGCGAGTATGGAAAGCTCAAAAACTTCATAAACGATGTAATGCAAGAAGGAAACTTAAATATGTCAACGGTTGTAAATAGTGGACATATAGTGACAGATTCGCTGATTGAGTATTGGATTAGGATAGCAGAAAATAAAGGAATAGAGTTCAAGACGGAATTAAGTATTCCTATGGAAATGCCATTTAAAGGGGCAGATATAAGTTTGATTTTGGGGAATCTATTAGAAAATGCGATAGAGGCAGCCGCAAAATCCAAGGGAAGAAAATATATCAGACTTAAAATGAAATATGATAGAGATAATCTTTTAATAGTGGTAGAAAATAGTTATAAAGGAAAATTGAAGAAAGTAAACGGGCACGAATTATTGACAACTAAAGAAGACAGTGTTAATCATGGGATTGGTTTGGTATCTGTGAATCAGGCAATAAGAAAATATAAAGGAATGATGTTTATTGATGATTCGATACCTGAGCATTTTCTTATTAGAATAGTGTTATATGGTGATATGAAGAAACTGGAATATATATCAGAAAATATTACATAAAAACGCGGTATTTTTACATAAGAAAGGAAAAAATAATTGCCTGTGGTAAAATGTGTACTAGTATAAGTAAAGGAGAATTTAATATGAAGTCAAAAAATATCAAATATGAATCAGCAAAAGCATTGGCAATGTTATCTTTAAAACTTGGGAAAGTTTCTACAGATACAGCATGTGCATTTATCTATCATCAGCCTAAATTACCGAAGGCATTGAAAGAGTTAAAGAACAAGTAGATATGAGCTATCTATCGGGGAAAATAACGGATTATATTATTAAAATGGGTGTAATTTCTGATGAATTGTACGAGGTATATCAATATGGCTTTCAAATCGGAATGGAAATGTTCAGTTGTTTTGCGGTTTGCTTGGTCATAGCGATATATCTGCATACGATTTTAGAATTTGCAGTGTTTACTATGATATTTATGCTGTTACGGACATATGCTGGTGGAATACATATGAATAGTTTTTCTGGATGTTTCATATGTTCTGTTACGGTTCAAACAATTATATTGATTATCAACAGACAATATACTCTTGCATGCCCTGTATCATGGTTGATTATTTTTTGTGGGGCTCTTCTAATATTGAGAGTTGCACCAGTTGAAAATATCAATCGGGAATTAGATCTAGATGAGAAGAAACACTGTAAAGAAGTTACTATAAAGGTTTTAATAGGTATAATATTTTTTTCTGCAGGATGTACATTTAGCAGAATTAGTAATATGGTATCTTTAATAGCATTGACTATTTTGCTAGTTTTGGTTTCTCAGTATCTGGGAATCGCTAAGTATAAATATGAAAAGAATAAGTGGAGATAGTAGAAAGATCTATTATTTCCGCTTTTTTAAATAGAATAACCATATAAATTTATTTATAGAGTGCACATAGCTTTGCCATAAGTATATAAAAAAACAGCTTTTTACAGCAAGGCTTAATTTTGGTGCTGTCTGTGAATTGTTGCTAGGAGAATCAAGAGTAGTTTTTTTTATTATGAGATAGGATTTGTAAAGTAAACACACAGTAAGAAGCTATACATGAAATATGTAGGATTTTTTATTTTGACGAAATAAAATGGATTTATAAAAAAGACTTTACAAAAATATTCAACATCAATTTATTAGAAATTATGCCAGAAAGATTCAAAAGCTTCTGACATTTTTATTTGTCGAAATTGTTGGTGTTATGCGGTGAGAAACGATACTGGGAACCTCTTTCAGTTAAAAAAATTCTGATAAAAAGTCTTAGATAAGTTGGAAAAAATTTTGCGCTTACTGTATTAAAGTTTTGCATGGCGAAGCGTTGAATTATCATAGTGAATTAAGACGTCAGCGTGAGCGAGAAGTGAGTTTCTCTGAGCTTTTGTAGAAAGGTTTGGATGTATTGTATTGATATGACGATTATGAACTGGCAGAAAATTTTACGGTGTTGGACAAACAGGTTTCTGTTCGTGATGAATTGATTAGTGAAGCATTGAAGAAACTTCTGAAGAAAAAACGGGAGATTATTTTAATGCTTTACTTTCTGGATATAACGAAGAAAGAAATTAGTGTCTGTTTAAAACTAGTACAAAGTACCGTACATTACCACAAAAATGATTCTTTAAGGCTTTTGAGAAAATTAATGGAGTGAATTTACATATGAAATCAAAAGGATACGGAGAACCGCTGAAATTTGAAACTATCCAAGCGGCTATCGAAAGTAATGCAAAAAGCGATTAATCAGATATTGTGCTATTTTCAGCCATTTATTCTGAATGTAAGAGAGAATACATGGATGAATTTGGAAGAACCTATTATATAACTGATGAATATGTACAGCATGGGAATGAATAAGTTTCAGGCATTGGCGAAGGATGCAGGAGCAATTTTGAAAAAATTCCAAATAAAATCCACTTTTTTCCTGATTGATGTGAAATAGAAAGAAGAAATTTTACGCACAGGAGAAACGTATGCAAAAAAAGAAAAGGAAGAAAAAGGCCGACTGGCTTACAAAAGCAAAGAAGAGGGCTTGACCATCTCAGCCCACAGGAAAGCTTGCAAAAAGGGTATTTACGGGATGCATAAAAATGATTTCTGAAAGAGATGGGAATAACTTCATCCACTCACAGTATTCTACAAATTATCATTGTGAAGGATAAGAATTCTCTTGTTTCAACAGATTTTGGAAGAGCTTATCTGCCGTGGGAGCAATAATATTTTTCGTCCGCTACTTGATTTTTTCGTCCATAAATGGGTATAATATGGACGAAAGGGTTTGGACTGGACGAAAAATATACTGATGCTGGTCCAGGTGTAAAATGAGAAATTTTGATTATATGAAATTGGCTAAAACAAAGTGGGATATGGAAATTGTTTCTTACATTGCCAAGATTCATGAGTGTAAGGGAAGACAGGATCTCTTTATTCGGCAGAAACCGGTCGAGCTGGAGCGGCTTGTTGAAATCGCACGGATACAAAGTACGGAATCCTCCAATAAAATTGAGGGTATCGTTACGACGAGTACGAGAATAAAACAGTTAATGGACGATAAGACGACACCTCGCAACCGAGATGAAAATGAAATCATGGGTTATCGTGATGTGTTGAACACAATCCATGAAAGCCACGATTATATTCCCATAAGACCAACCTATATTTTGCAGCTTCACAGAGATTTGGTAAAGAGGGCAGGTATGTCCTATGGCGGCAGATTTAAGAATGTGCAGAATTATATCAATGAGACAAGGGCGGATGGAACGCAGTTTACCCGCTTTACGCCCGTAGCCCCTTATGAGACGGAGGCTGCGGTAGAGGCAATCTGTGTAAGCTATGAAAAGACATTGTCTCTGGAAGTTGTTGATCCGCTGATTTTAATACCCGCATTTATTTGTGATTTCCTTTGTATTCATCCGTTTAATGATGGAAATGGAAGAATGAGCAGACTGCTTACATTATTGCTTCTCTATCAGAATGGCTATGAGGTGGGCAAATATATTAGCGTTGAAAAGCAGATTGAAAAAACAAAGGATGTTTATTATGATGTACTGCAAGGAACAGATCACGGCTGGCATGAGGAGCAGAACGATTATACCCCATTTATTCGGTATATGCTTCAGGTGATTCTGGCGTGTTATACCGAGTTTGAGGAAAGGGTTGGCATGCTCACTAATGGTGGGGTTAAAAGTCGTCCTTATGACATAGTCAAGGCTTATGTTTCTGGAAAAGTTGGGAAATTTACCAGTGCGGAAGTTATTGCTGGGTGTCCAGGAGCGGGACGCTCTGCAATACTGGCGGCTCTGAAAAGGCTGACTCAGGAAAATATGATTGTGAAGCTGGGAAGCGGGAGGAGCACCTATTATGTGCGAAGTGATTCGATTGAATAACTGAAGTGCTATAATATAGTTGTAACACCCGTGGCTCTCTATCTAATATTCTTTATAAAACCCTTTACAAAAATCCGCTAGATGAATGTACTAGAAGGAAATAGGTGTAATAGATGGAGAATAAATGATATCCAGCAGTTTTGCAAGTATTGGAACAGGTAAACTGTGTAATTTATCGCAGAGAGTAAGAAAAGTTTGTTTACTAGTAAGGTTGGAGGTAGGGATGATTGATATTTACTATGTGGAAGATGACAGTGGTATTGCGCAAATTGTAAAGGAATATTTAGAACAAAGAGGTTGTAGTGTTACAATCTATGCAACGGTTATGTCAGTGAAACAAGCGCTACAGCGTCATGTCCCAAGGATTATTCTTTTGGACTGGAATATGCCTGATGGCAGGGGAGATGTTCTTTGTGAATGGATACGTTTTAGATGGCCAGAGATTCCTATTATTTTTCTGACAGTAAGAAATGATACGCAGGATATTGTTCATGGATTTCAGAATGGTGCGGACGATTATGTTGTGAAGCCGTTTGAATTGGAGGTTTTATATTCCAGGATTTGTGCGTTGCTTCGCAGGACAAGTAGTATATCGGAACGTTATCTTTCTTGTGGAGAGATTCGGATTGATAAAAGCAAAATGATGGTTACTTGTCAAGAAAAGGAAATTAGAATGAGTCAGGCAGAATATCAATTATTACTTTTATTAATGGAAAATAAAGGAAAAACGGTTACAAGGCAGCAGTTGTTGGAACAAATCTGGGATTGTAATGGTAATTATGTCAATGATAATACATTAACCGTTACAATGAAACGGTTAAGAGAAAAATTAAATCAGCCATCCTGTCTAAAAACGATTCGGAGTTTTGGCTATCGTATGGAGGATGTAGTATGACAGGAAAACGAAATAGAAGATGGAACGTTTTGCTTATTTTGGCAGTTAGCTTAATAACTGCTTCTTTGAGTACTCTATTATTAAATAACTATCATTTGAAAAGGCGGTTTGAACTGTTAGGTACCTTTTGCGGGGAAGTAATCCATGCACGACCCGATATGGAGCAAACCATATTGGAACTGGTGAAAGAAACGGATGGAATGAAACAATCCGAACAGCAGAATTTCTTGCAAATGTTTGGCTATCGTGCCTCCGATTTTGATCAGGACGGCGGTGTTATCTTTCTAGCTATAGTAATCGGGATGGCAATTGGTAGTTTCCTATTTGTTTTCACTTTTTGGTATTTGCATAGAAAGTCAGCAGTTCAAATAAAAATGCTAACAGATTATTTAGAAAAAATTAATACTGGAAAGCAGGGTCTTCTTTTGGAAGCGTCCGAAGGAAACTATTCAAAGTTGCAAGATGAGATTTATAAAACAGTAACGATGTTGTATCAAACAAGAGATGCTGCAATCGCTGCAAAAAACGGTTTCGCAGAAAATCTTGCGAATATTGCTCATCAGCTTAAAACTCCAATTACGACGCTTTCTCTGTCTGTTCAGATGATGGAAGCCAATCCTTCTTTAGAATATGTTTCTCAAATGAAAAAACAGTTGAGTCGGTTAACGTATTTGGAGGAGGCATTGTTGTTATTGTCTCGGATTGATGCAGGTACCCTTTCGTTTCATCGGCGTTTTGTAGATGTATTTACATTACTTATATTGGCAGCTGATAATTTACAACAGATATTAAAACAGTCGGGAGTTAAGATTGATATTCCAGAGATGGAAGAAATAAAAGTTTTGGTAGATTTAGATTGGACAATGGAAGCAATTATGAATTTAATGAAAAACTGTGTAGAGCATAGTGAAGAAGGAATGACGGTTCATTGTTCTTGTGAGAAAAATCCATTATATGTACAAATAAAAATTTGGGATGAAGGAAAAGGGTTTCTCAAAGAAGATATACCGCAGTTATTTGAACGGTTTTATCGTGGAAAAGCCGCCAAGAAAGACAGTGTAGGAATCGGACTTTCGATTGCAAAAGAAATTATTGAAATGCAAAATGGTATTCTGAGTGCAAATAATTTAGTAACAGGTGGAGCCTGTTTTGAAATTCGTTTGTATCGTCACTGAGATGTCACTTTACTTTGCTATGATAAGAAAAACGAAATCATAGGAGGTTGGCATGGAAATTTTAAAATGCAGTGGAGTGCGGAAAGTGTTTGGAAAAGGCGAAAGCGAAGTGAGAGCATTAAATGGAATTGATCTTTCTGTGGAAAAAGGGGAATTTGTGGCGATTGTAGGAGCATCGGGTTCTGGAAAGTCCACATTGTTGCATATTTTAGGAAGTGTTGACAAGCCGACAAGTGGATCGGTTATTGTAGATGGGATGGATATTGGAACATTGAACGCTACGAATGCAGCTATTTTCAGAAGAAGAAAAATTGGGCTGATTTATCAATTTTATAATTTGATTCCTACACTGACAGTGGAAAAAAACATTATTATGCCTTTGCTTTTAGATAAGAGAAAACCAGAGCAGGAATATTATGAAACAATTGTTCAGACTTTGGGAATTCAAGATAAATTAAAAGCATTGCCACATCAACTTTCTGGCGGGCAGCAGCAGCGGGCTGCAATTGCAAGAGCATTCATTTATCGTCCTGCGATTTTGCTGGCGGATGAACCGACAGGAAATTTGGATCAAAGAAATTCCAAAGAAATTATAGATTTGCTGCAATTGTTTCATCGGAACTTAAAACAGACTATTTTAATTGTAACCCATGATGAGAAAATTGCATTGGAAGCAGACCGTATTGTGACAATTGAAGATGGCAAGATTATAGATGATCAGAAGCGGAGGTAGGTACGATGTGGAAAGATTATTCAAAAAGCTATATAAAAAATAATCGTGCTGCGAGTAGTTCCATTATGGCGGCAGCTCTGATTGCAACGCTATTTCTATCTTTGCTGTGCTGCTTATTTTTTAATTTCTGGGTTTATGAAGTGGAGCAAATTAAGTTAGAGGAAGGGGACTGGCAGGCACGCATTACTGGAAATTTAAACGAGAATGATTTGTCTGTAATAGGTCAATTTGCGAATGTGGAGAATGCGGTGATCAATGAAGCGTTATCGGATGAAGAAACAGTAATCGATCTATATTTCCAAAATATTCGAACCATTTATGAAGATATGCCACAAATCATTACAAAGCTTGGGCTAGAGGAAAGCGCCGCTGAGTATCATTCGCTGTTGTTATCTAGGTATTTTATTAATGATCCACAAGATGAAACACCGCCGTTATTGCTGCCTTTTTATGCGGCAATATTCGTTGCTGTTTTCATTTCTTTGATTTTAATTATTCGCAATTCCTTTGAAATATCGATGAATACAAGAATTCATCAGTTTGGCATTTTTGCCAGTATTGGGGCTACACCGAAACAAATTCGCACATGTTTACTCCAGGAAGCAGCGGTACTTTGTTTTATTCCAATTTTACTTGGAAGTGTTTTCGGAATTGGAATGAGTTATACTGTGATAGAATTAGTCAATCTCTTTGCAGCGGATGTGACTGGACGGCATCCAGCGGTATTTCAGTATCATCCAGTAGTCTTTCTTGTTACATTTCTTTCTGCTAGTTTAACCGTGCTTTTTTCTGCATGGATACCTGCAAGAAAGTTAAGCAAAATAACACCACTGGAAGCAATCCATAATTTAGGAGATTTTCAGTTTAAAAGAAGAAAGCATTCTCGTGTATTATCCTGGATGTTTGGAATAGAAGGAGAATTGGCAGGGAATGCATTGAAGGCACGGAAGAGACAGTTAAGAATTTCTACGATTTCATTATTACTGTCATTTTTAGGATTTACGATTATGCTTTGTTTTTTTACGCTGTCTCAAATTAGTACAAGATATACCTATTTTGAACGATATCAAGATGCTTGGGATGTTATGGTAACTGTGAAAAATACAGAACTTGCAGCATTTGATCAGACGAATGAGGTAAAGAAACTTTCAGGTGTGCAAAATAGTATATTGTACCAAAAAGCAGAAGAAACGAGCCAGATGACAGCAGATTGGCAAAGTGAGGAATTAATGGTATTAGGGGGAATCGAAACGATTGCAGGGGATGATATCGTGAAAGAAGGGGAGTATTATAGAATTAAATCTCCGATTATCATTATGGATGATGAAAGTTTTTTAGAATATGCTTCACAAATTGGTGCAGTGCCGAGTTTGGAAGGAACGATTGTTCTAAATCGAATATGGGATAATGTAAATAGTAATTTTAGAAATAAACAATATATTCCTTTTGTAAAAGAAGATCGAGAAACGATTTCTCTTTATACAACGGAGCAAACACTTATTGATGTTCCGATTCTGACCTATACGCAGGAGACGCCAGTACTACGTGAAGAATATGATAATTATACTCTCGTACAGTTTATGCCGTTATCTATGTGGGAGAATCTATCAAAACAGATGAATGGTGAAGAAACAAATATGTATATCCGAATTTTAGCACAAGATAGATCGAATTTGACCGAATTAAGTCGGATAGAAACGGAAGTATCCCAAGTATTGGAACAAAATTACAATATAGAGAGTGAAAATCGAATTCAAGAGAAACGTTCTAATGATGAGATGATACAAGGTTCCCAAATCATACTGGGCTCTTTTTGCGGTTTACTTGCTGTCATAGGAATTGCGAATGTATTTTCTAATACATTGGGATTTTTACGGCAGAGGAAACGAGAATTCGCTCAATATTTGTCCATTGGTTTTACACCTGCCAATATGAAAAAAATGTTTTTTATTGAAGCCTTTGTGATTGCAGGCAGACCAATTCTCATTACATTGCCATTAACAGTGGTGATCGTGATGTTGATGATTTCAGCAAGTTATTTAGATCCGATGGTATTTTGGAGAGAAGCTCCGATTTTTCCGATTTTCCTATTTGCACTTGTTATAATTGGATTTGTATCGTTGGCTTATTATATTGGAGGAAAACAAATATTAGAATGTGATTTGAATGAGGTCTTAAAGAATGATGCAGTGATTTAAATGAATTATAGATCGAGAAGAAAGGATTGATGTTCTTGGTCTTTGCGATGAAGAAGATTACTTTAGGTGGGATAGTAAAGAAAAATTGGAATTTGAATATCAGTAAATTATGACCTCTCAACAGA
>DVHN01000140.1 GCA_018712075.1 Candidatus Fimimorpha faecalis | reverse complement strand
TAATTATGAGGTTTTATGGACGGCAGACAATAAGTATTGGGGCCGCCATGCGCCAGTTCTCTTTCCAATTGTAGGAGGACTCTATAAAAAGGAACTGCGCTATAAGGGAAAAACCTATCATATGAACCAACATGGTTTTGCAAGAGACAATGACTTCACACTTATCAGTCAGACAGAAAATCAAATCATACATGAATTTCATCAAACAGATGAAACAAAACAATTGTATCCATTTGATTTTACATTAAAAATCACCCATACATTAAAAGGAAATGATGTAATGATTACATGGGATGTTACAAACGATACCGATGGAACCATGTATTTTTCCATTGGCGGACATCCTGCCTTTAATGTTCCTCCAATGGGTGACACGCCTCAAACCGATTTTTATCTGCGATTTGGCGATAAGAAACAGTTAGAATATATTAGTTTGGACACAAGTGATGGAACCGCACTTCCTCAAATCACGACTCCATATACAAGTCCAGATGGTATTTTCCCAATCACAGAGCATATGTTTGATAACGATGCCCTTATATTTGAACATAATCAAATTCACGAAGTCAGTTTTCTCTTCCCTGATAGAACACCTTATCTGACAATGCATTGTCAGGACTTCCCATATTTTGCAGTATGGCAAAAACCAGGTGCTCCATTTATCTGTCTGGAACCTTGGTACGGACGTACGGACAATAGTGGATTTATGGGAGATTTTTCTGAAAAAACTGGAATCCAAAAGCTGGAAAAAGGTCAGACCTTCCATGCGGAATACAGCATAACCATACATTAATTCCATCTTTTATATAAAAATAGGACTGTAACATAAATTGTTTTGCGTTACAGTCCTTAATTTTTAGCGTTTACTTCATATCTGCTTTATCACTTTAACATTATTCTTTATGATTAATATAATTAATCAAACCGCCCTCTGCAATAATCTTTTGCATAAATGGAGGGAATGCCTGACCTTGAAACTGAGTTCCTTTTGTGCGATTATAAATGATACCGCTGTCAAAATCAATCTCTACTTCATCGCCTGCTTCAATTCCTCTGCTTGCCTCTGGGCATTCAATAATTGGAAGTCCAATATTAATTGCATTCCGATAAAAAATTCTTGCAAATGTTTCTGCAATTACACAGCTCACTCCTGCTGCCTTGATTGCAATCGGTGCATGTTCTCTCGAAGAACCACATCCAAAATTCTTATCTGCTACAATAATATCTCCTTTTTTTACTCGGTTTACAAACTCTTTATCAATATCTTCCATACAGTGTTTTGCCAACTCTGCTGGATCAGAAGAATTCAAATATCTTGCTGGAATAATAACATCTGTATCTACATTATCTCCAAATTTAAATACGGTACCCTTTGCCTGCATTGTAATCTCCTCCTCTCACTACTCTAATTCACATGGACAAGAAATTTTACCCGTAACTGCACTTGCTGCTGCTACGGCAGGGCTTGCCAAATAAACTTCACTCGTAACATCTCCCATACGGCCTACAAAGTTACGATTTGTCGTAGAAACACAGCGTTCTCCAGCTGCCAAAATTCCCATATAACCGCCCAGACAAGGACCACAAGTTGGTGTACTGACAACTGCTCCTGCTTCAATAAAAGTTTGAACCAATCCTTCTTCAATTGCCTGTAAATAAATCTTTTGTGTAGCAGGAATCACAATACAGCGAAGTCCCTTCTTTACCTGACGACCTTTTAAAATTTCTGCTGCAACTCGTAAATCTTCCATTCTTCCATTTGTACAAGAACCAATTACAACTTGGTCAATTGCAATCTCACCACATTCATCAATTGTCTTTGTATTTTCTGGAAGATGAGGAAATGCTACCGTTGGCTTTAACTGAGCCAAATCAATTGTATAAACTGCATCATACGCTGCATCTTCATCTGCTTCATAAACAGTGAATTCCTTCGTGGAATGTTCTTTCATATATGCAACTGTTTTCTCATCAACTGGGAAAATACCATTTTTTCCGCCTGCTTCAATTGCCATATTTGCAATCGTAAAGCGATCATCCATCGAAAGATTTGCAATTCCATCTCCAACGAATTCCATTGACTTATACAATGCACCATCCACACCAATCATACCAATGATATGTAAAATAATGTCCTTACCACTTACCCATTTATTTGGCTTTCCAGTCAATACAAACTTAATTGCACTTGGAACTTTAAACCAGGCTTTACCAGTTGCCATGCCAGCTGCCATATCGGTACTTCCCACACCAGTGGAGAAAGCTCCCAATGCTCCATAGGTACAAGTATGAGAGTCTGCACCAATGACTACATCACCAGCCACTACCAAACCTTTTTCTGGAAGCAATGCATGTTCAATTCCCATCTGTCCTACATCAAAATAGTTCGTAATATCGTGCTGACAGGCAAATTCTCGCACACATTTGCAGTGTTCTGCCGATTTAATATCTTTATTTGGCACAAAATGATCCAATACTAATGCAATTTTATCTTTATCAAAAACACCTTTTTGATCAAATTTATCCATTTCATGAATGGCAACTGGGGATGTAATATCATTTCCCAACACAAGACTCAAATCAGCCTCAATTAACTGTCCAGCTTTCACTTCATCCAGTCCAGCCGCAGCTGCCAAAATCTTTTGCGTCATAGTCATTCCCATGATCGTTCCTCCTCACAATTTTTAAAATCTATTGCATCTTTATGCGTATTTTGTTATTTTAGCACAATATTGTGTTAAAGACAATGGCTTTTTCTTAAATTTCGTCTAAAATAGCTCCATATTACAGTAAAATTTCATTTTTCATTTTTAAAAATTCAGGAATATACACATTTAGAATATCATTTACTTCAAGACATCAAACTTCAAAAGTGTAGAAGTTTCTTCTTCCATAGCAACAGCAAATTTATCAATGTCTCCTCCTTCTACTGCCAAGTCAATGTCACTCGCTCTTTGATAACTTCCTTTTGCTCTGGAACCAAATAATATCACCATCTCTAATCCATATTTTACTGCAAAATCAACAATTTCATTTAATACAATTGGTTTGATACCAGTTTCTTTCAATATTTTCCTCCTCTGAGCTGAATTCTCTTATTTTTAAGTTTATCATAATTTTTCCACTTTGTGAAGCTTGACAGATGGAAAATAGATGCTATAATAGAGTCAGTTGAATAATTATCTTCAGGGCAGGGTGTAATTCCCTACCGGTGGTACAGCCCACGAGCCGCAAGGCATGATTCGGTGTAATTCCGAAGCCGACAGTATAGTCTGGATGAAAGAAGATGGATCTTATTGGTTTTATTATGAATTGCTCTGGAATTGTTTTGATTCCAGATTTTTTTATTTTTAATCAATTATTCCTTATTATAGTACATATCATATTGTATTGGATACCTTGAAGAGCTTTCTTCAGGGTATTTTTTATTTCATAGAAAACACTGTTTTAAAATGGCAGGCATCATCCTATGAGAGAAAACACACGTAACGAGGAGGTCATTATGACAGATACTACTTATATGCAGCTTGCAATAGATCTTGCCAAGAAGGGATGTGGATGGGTTAATCCCAATCCCATGGTCGGAGCAGTGATTGTCAAAGATGGTCAGATAATTGGACAGGGATATCACGAACGATATGGACAGCTCCATGCAGAACGAAATGCATTAAAGCATTGTTCGGTTTCACCAGAAGGAGCAACGATTTATGTTACATTAGAACCATGTTGTCATTATGGAAAAACACCTCCATGTACCGAAGCAATCATTCAAAGCGGCATTCACCGTGTTGTGATTGGCTCTTCTGACCCCAATCCACTCGTCGCAGGAAAAGGTATTGAGCAACTGCGCTCTCATGGAATTGAAGTTACAACAGGTGTATTAAAGGAGCAATGCGATCAATTAAACCAAGTATTTTTTCATTATATTCAAACAAAAACTCCTTATGTTGTCATGAAGTATGCCATGACAATGGATGGAAAAATTGCTACCCGCACTGGAAAATCAAAATGGATTACAGGAGCAAAAGCACGAGAACAAGTCCACTTTGATCGCCACCGCTATATGGGAATTATGGTTGGCATTCATACAGTACTCACCGATGATCCGCTTCTGACTTGCCGACTTCCCAATACGAAACATCCAATTCGGATTGTATGCGATACAAAACTTCGGACTCCGCTTTCTTCCCACCTTGTTCAAACTGCCAAAAAAATTCCTACGATTCTGGCAACCTGCTGCATAGATGAGGAAAAACAGAAGCCATTCTTAGATTTCGGCTGTCAGATTATTGTAACTCCACAACATAATAACCAAGTGGATTTGCATTATTTAATGGAACAATTGGGGAAACAAAAAATTGACAGTATTTTATTAGAAGGAGGCGGCACATTAAACTGGTCCGCTCTAAACCAGGGAATTGTAAAAAAAGTACAGGCCTATATTGCCCCAAAACTATTTGGAGGGATCGGAACTTCTCCTGTTACAGGAATTGGAATTGATGATCCAAGCGATTGTATCCAACTCTCCCCTCCTGAGATAAAGATGCTTGGAAACGATATTTTATTAGAAAGTGAGGTGGTTTCATGTTCACAGGAATCATTGAAGAAATAGGTACAATTCAATCCATTCAGCGTTCTGGAAATTCTGCTGTTTTAACAATTCAGGCAGACTTGATTTTATCGGATATCCATATTGGAGACAGTATTGCAGTCAATGGAATTTGCCTAACGGTTACCTCATTTTCTAACAACAGCTTCTGCGCCGATGTGATGCATGAGACATTGAACCGTTCTTCTTTAAAGAGCCTATGTTCCAAAAGTCCAGTAAACTTAGAACGTGCCATGCCTGCCAATGGGCGATTTGGCGGACATATTGTGTCGGGACATATTGATGGAACTGGCACAATCCGTTCCACAAAACAAGACTCCAATGCTGTTTGGTATACGATTCAAACCAGTCCTTCCATTCTACGCTATATCGTAGAAAAAGGTTCCATTACGATTGACGGAATTAGTCTAACGGTTGCTGCCGTTCAAAACGACAGCTTTCAAGTTTCCATTATCCCACATACATTAAAACAAACCATTTTGGCATATAAACGAGCTGGCGATATTGTTAATCTAGAGAACGACTGCATTGCAAAATATGTGGAACGTTTATTGAACTGCCAGCCTAAAACAACGATTACTACCGATTTTCTCACTAAAAACGGATTTTTCTGAGAAATTTATACAAATTGATTTATTTTAGGAGGAAGATACAATGAAGTTTAATTCCATTGAAGAAGCACTGGAAGATTTAAGACAGGGTAAAATTATTTTAGTAACCGATGATGAGGATAGAGAAAATGAGGGAGATTTTATTTGTGCCGCCGAGTTCGCTACAACAGAAAATGTTAACTTTATGGCAGTACATGGCAAAGGATTAATCTGTATGCCAATGAGCATTGAGCTTTGTAAAAAACTTCGTTTTCCTCAAATGGTATCCGATAACACGGATAACCATGAAACGGCATTTACTGTTTCGATTGACCATATTAGTACTACTACTGGCATTTCCGCTGCGGAACGAAGCATTACTGCTATGAAATGTGTATCCGAAGATGCTAAACCAGAAGATTTCCGTCGCCCAGGTCATATGTTTCCTCTTATGTCTAAGAAAAATGGAGTATTAGAACGAAATGGACATACGGAGGCTACGGTTGATTTAATGCGTCTGGCAGGTTTAAAAGAGTGTGGGCTTTGCTGTGAAATTATGCGAGAAGACGGAACAATGATGCGTACTCCAGAATTATTTGAACTTGCAAAAAAATGGAATATTAAATTTATTACAATTAAATCCCTGCAAGAATATCGTAAAAAACATGATAAACTCGTAGAGCAAGTAGCATCCGCCGATATGCCAACCAAATATGGAGATTTTCGCATTTATGGTTATATTAACAAACTAAACGGAGAACACCATATTGCACTTGTAAAAGGAGAGATCGGAGACGGTAAAAATCTTCTCTGCCGTGTTCATTCAGAATGTTTAACAGGAGATGCATTTGGTTCTGCCCGCTGTGACTGTGGACAGCAATTAGCTTCTGCAATGACCCAAATTGAAAAAGAAGGTCGTGGCATTCTGCTTTATATGAGACAGGAAGGCCGTGGCATTGGTCTCATCAATAAATTAAGAGCCTATGAATTACAAGATGCAGGTATGGATACATTGGAAGCAAATTTGGCACTCGGATTTGCTGGGGATTTAAGAGAATATTATATCGGTGCACAGATTTTGCGAGATTTAGGTGCCAAAACACTTCGTCTTTTAACGAATAACCCAGATAAAGTTTATCAGCTTGCTGATTTTGGAATGGAAATCATTGAGCGAGTTCCAATTCAAATGGACGCCACTGCACACGATTTATTTTATCTAAAAACAAAACAACAAAAAATGGGACATATTTTAAATTACAAATAAACAGAAAGGAACATCCAATTATGAAAACATTTGAAGGGAAACTAGTATCCAATCACAACATCAAAATCGGCATTGTTGCCGCACGTTTTAATGAATTTATTACATCCAAACTGGTAGGAGGTGCGTTGGACGGACTGAAACGGCATGACGTCTGCGAAGACTGCATTGATATCGCATGGGTTCCAGGAGCATTTGAAATTCCTTTGATTGCATCCAAAATGGCAAAGAGCAAAAAATACGACGCTGTTATTTGCCTTGGCTGTGTCATTCGTGGAAGCACAAGTCACTATGACTATGTATGCAACGAAGTGTCCAAAGGAATTGCATCCGTTTCCTTAAATAGCGATATCCCAGTTATGTTTGGCATTTTAACGACGGAAAACATTGAACAAGCCATTGAACGTGCTGGTACAAAAGCAGGAAACAAAGGCTATGACTGTGCACTTGGAGCCATTGAAATGATTAACCTAATCCACGAAATAGAAGCCTAAAAACAGAATCGCCAGCTACTGTCGGTAGCCGGCGATTCTATCACACTCGATTCAACATCTAATAATCTATTGAACATTTAATAAGTATAAAAGATCTCCAATGTTATACACAACGGCACATCCATTTGGACTTTCTGTATTATTCGTTAACGTAACCGAATTCAAATAATGTTCTCCATCATCAAAATTCCAACCTTGGATTTGATTCCATACTTCATCTGGATTCGTGGTGTAGAGATTTTGATGCTCCAAAATTGTCTCCTGCGGAGTCTGAATACATTCCTGCAAATCTCTATAATCCTGCATTACCACATAACGGTATAGATGATATGCTTTCTTTTGATTCTCATTTGTAATATTCTTTACCTGTGCTTGTGAAGAACTAAATGAGGTACGTACAATCGTTCCGATCTGTTCTGTACTTAATGGCTGTCCGTACTGTTTTACCAGTTCTGCATTGATTTCATCTACAGGATTTTCAAATGTTACCGTCACTCCAGTTAAAAATTGATCTGGAAGAGTTAATAAATTACTTGGTACATTCGCTGCTGCATCTGGACGCTTTGAAAAATTAAGTATTACCGTTCCTTCTCTTTCATATAAGGTCTGCTTTTGATTTAACGCATAAGATGTTTCCGTTTCACTTGCACTTTCCTGTAAAGTCCAATCATTTTGGAACTTAGAAGCACAATCTTCCAATGACATGCCCCATTGCAAATCAAATGGTAATACCAAACCAACCGTTGCCTGGATTACTTGCCCTGGATCTGAACTGGATGCTACAGGTGTTGTAGCTACAGGTGTTGTAGCTACAGGCGTTGTACTTTCAGCACTGTTACTATCCTGTGTAGGATTGGCAGGATTGTTTGTACAAGCTACTAATAAGAGAAGGCTTATTAATAGTATTGATAAATATTGTTTTTTCATAGAAATCCTCCTTTCTCTCTATGGGATTTAAAAGTTTTATCATTACAACTTCTAATACTAATTGTGTGTTTCAATATTTCTAGCACACTATTTATATCGATTTTTATATATGTGATTTTAGCACAATATTTGTGTTTTGTCCAGCATTTTTTTGCATTTTTACTATTTTTTATTAAAAAAACAGGTATTTTTTTTCTTATTTTTTATATTATTTGTATT
>DVHN01000139.1 GCA_018712075.1 Candidatus Fimimorpha faecalis | reverse complement strand
TTGCCAAAGAGTGTATTGGATGATTTTGAATACCGCCATTTGCGGTTGAAAGATATTAAAGTACGTCCAAATACAAGTATTGGAGGGGCAATTGGAATTGACGACTTATTAAGAGATGGTTATAAGGCAATTTTTGTAGGAACAGGAGTCTGGCAGCCGAATACATTACATATCAAAGGTGAGACATTGGGGCATGTTCACTTTGGAATCAATTATTTAAATAATCCAGATAGTTTTCATTTGGGAGAACGTGTCATTGTAATTGGGGCTGGAAATGCAGCGATGGATGTGGCACGTACAGCAATGCGAAAAGGGGCACGCTATGTACAGTGCTTTTCTAGAAGTGATACGGTTCAGGCAAGTAAACATGAATCGGATTATGCGAGATTGGAAGGCGTAGAATTTATCTATTGTAAAGCTCCAAAGGAAATTGTAGAGGAAGGTGTTATTTTTATTGACAGAGAAAAGCAAGAAGATGGCACCTATATGGAGATTCCTGGAACGGAACAGTTGTATCCAGCGGATAGTGTGATTATTTCTGTTAGCCAAGGCCCTAGAAATCGTATTGTTAATTCAACAAAAGGATTGGAGGTAAATAAAAGGGGATTGCTCTTAGCAGATGAAAGCGGACATACAACCCGACCAGAAATATTTGCAAGTGGTGACGTAGTAAATGGAGCCAGGACAGTGGTAGAAGCAGTTGCACATTCTAAAAAGGTGGCAGAAGCAATGGATGCCTATATTCAAAGCTTACCTGAAGTAAAAGCACAGAAGGAAAAATAAATTTTATATGATAAGAAAATAATAAAAAATGACCTTATCTCTTTTAAAGAGTAGGGTCATTTTTGGGATCGAGTATTAGTAAAAATAGAAGGAATTCGGCGGAATGACACTTCTATACGAATTGATTACGTGCTTCATCGTAAATATAGTTAATTGCGGAAAGCTTTGCTGTGATATCAAGCTTGTCACAGCCAGTATCTTCACAAAATGCATCAAGAGAGGAATAGTAATCTCTTAATTTTGTGTTAATGTAACTGAGTAATATAACTGGATCAGTCGGTATGTTCATAACAGGATACTCCTTTCGGACAGATCGATTTTAATAATTTATCAACAATGTGATGAAGTAATTGCGCTTCTTCTGTATCAGCAAGCGAATAACGAACCTCTTTTCCCACACGTCTTCCGCTGATTAAGCCGGCCTGTCTTAAACAACGTAAATGATGAGAGACAGCTGGCGGACTCATATCAATCGCAGCGGCAATATTTAATACACATTCTTCACTATGGCAGAGCAGCCAAAAAATCTGCAAACGAGTAGGATCAGAAAGCTGTTTGAAGCGTTCCGATGTTTGCATACAGATATCTCGATTTGGCATTGCCTCAAGAATAAAAGAAATATCACCATGATCGTGAGGCATAGTTTGAGCAGATGATTTCATAAAGAAAACCTCATTTCTTTCAATGGTATTTACGGATTATTTTATAACAAACTCAGATTCCCGTCAAGTTACAGAGAAAAATATATTTTTATATAAAAATAGCAGAGGTATGACAATAATTTAACTATTTATAACGAGAAAATAGAAAAAGATAGTGGAAAAGCACTAGATATAGTATAAAAATTCCATATTTTAAAAAAAATTACTTTACTCCATTCAAAAATATGATATAATATAAACAGTGTATTCCCACAACATCCGGAGGGAACACAGATAAAGTACAAAGCAAAACTTTGTAGAACTATTTTAGGAGGTTCAAAATGGCTAAATGGGTTTATATGTTTACAGAAGGTGACGCAACAATGAGAAACCTTCTCGGTGGTAAGGGTGCAAACTTAGCTGAAATGACAAAATTAGGCTTGCCAGTACCACAGGGCTTCACAATTACAACAGAAGCTTGTACTCAGTATTACGAAGACGGAAGAAAGATTAACGATGAGATCATGGAAGAGATCATGGAAGCTATTACGAAGATGGAAGAGGTTACTGGAAAGAAATTCGGTGACACAGAAAATCCTCTGTTAGTTTCTGTTCGTTCTGGTGCTAGAGCTTCTATGCCAGGTATGATGGATACAATCTTAAACCTTGGTTTAAATGAAGAAGTAGTAGAAGTATTAGCAAAACAGTCTGGAAATCCTCGTTGGGCATGGGACTGCTACAGAAGATTTATTCAGATGTACTCTGACGTTGTTATGGAAGTTGGTAAGAAGTACTTTGAAGAACTTATCGACAAGATGAAAGAAGAAAAAGGCGTAAAATTAGACGTTGAATTAACAGCAGAAGATTTAAAGGCTTTAGCTGGACAGTTCAAGGATGAGTACAAAGAAAAGATCGGTTCTGATTTCCCATCTGATGCAAAAGAACAGTTAATGGGAGCTATCAAAGCTGTATTCCGTTCATGGGATAACCCAAGAGCAAACGTATATCGTCGTGACAATGACATCCCATATTCTTGGGGAACTGCTGTTAACGTACAGATGATGGCATTTGGTAACATGGGAGATGACTGTGGTACAGGTGTTGCATTTACACGTGACCCAGCTACTGGAGAAAATGGACTTTTCGGTGAATTCCTTACAAATGCACAAGGTGAAGACGTTGTTGCAGGTGTTCGTACTCCTATGCATATTTCCGAAATGGAAGAAAAATTCCCAGAAGCATTCGTACAGTTCAAGAATGTATGCAAGATTTTGGAAGAACATTATAGAGACATGCAGGATATGGAGTTTACTGTAGAACATGGTAAACTGTATATGCTTCAGACACGTAATGGTAAGAGAACTGCTCAGGCTGCATTAAAGATTGCTTGTGACCTTGTTGATGAGGGAATGAGAACAGAAGAAGAAGCTGTTGCAATGATCGATCCACGTAACCTTGATACACTTCTTCATCCACAGTTTGACGCAGCTGCATTAAAGGCTGCTACACCACTTGGCAAAGGTCTTGGCGCTTCTCCAGGAGCTGCTTGTGGTAAGATCGTATTCTCAGCAGAAGATGCTGTAGAATGGGCTGCAAGAGGTGAAAAAGTTGTTTTAGTTCGTCTTGAGACATCTCCAGAAGATATCACAGGTATGAAGTCTGCACAGGGTATCTTAACTGTTCGTGGTGGTATGACATCTCACGCAGCAGTAGTTGCTCGTGGTATGGGTTCTTGCTGTGTATCTGGATGTGGCGATATCGCAATGGACGAAGCAAATAAGAAGTTCACATTAGCTGGAAAAGAATTCCATGAAGGAGATCCAATCTCTATCGATGGAACAACAGGTAATATCTATGATGGAATTATTCCAACTGTAGATGCTACAATCGCTGGAGAATTCGGACGTATCATGGCATGGGCTGATAAGTACAGAACAATGAAGGTTCGTACAAATGCAGATACTCCAGCAGATGCTAAGAAGGCTCGTGAATTAGGAGCAGAAGGTATCGGTCTTTGCCGTACAGAGCATATGTTCTTTGAAGGCAACAGAATTGATGCATTCCGTGAAATGATCTGTGCTGAAACAGTAGAAGAAAGAGAAGCAGCTTTGGACAAGATTCTTCCAGAACAGCAGGGAGACTTTGAAAAGTTATACGAAGCATTGGAAGGTAACCCAGTTACAATTCGTTTCTTGGATCCACCTTTACATGAATTCGTTCCAACAGAAGAAGAAGACATTAAGAAGTTAGCAGATGCTCAGGGTAAGACAGTTGAGCAGATTAAGACAATTATTGACTCCTTACATGAATTCAACCCAATGATGGGTCATCGTGGATGCCGTTTGGCTGTAACATATCCAGAAATTGCTAAGATGCAGACAAAGGCTGTTATTCGTGCAGCAATCAATGTTCAGAAGGCTCATCCAGATTGGACAGTAGCTCCAGAAATCATGATTCCATTAGTTGGTGAAATCAAGGAATTAAAATACGTTAAGAAGTTTGTTGTAGAAACAGCAGATGCTGAAATCGCAGCAGCTGGTATTGATCTGAAGTATGAAGTTGGTACAATGATCGAAATTCCAAGAGCTGCTCTTACAGCTGATGAAATTGCTAAGGAAGCTGATTTCTTCTGCTTCGGTACAAACGACTTAACACAGATGACATACGGATTCTCCCGTGACGATGCTGGTAAGTTCTTAAATGCTTACTATGATGCTAAGATTCTTGAAAACGATCCATTCGCTAAGTTAGATCAAGTTGGTGTTGGTAAGTTAATGAAGATGGCAATCGAATTAGGTAAGCCAGTAAATCCAAACTTACACATCGGTATCTGTGGAGAACATGGTGGAGATCCAAGTTCCGTAGAATTCTGCCATAAGATTGGTTTAGACTATGTATCTTGTTCCCCATTCCGTGTACCAATCGCAAGATTAGCTGCTGCACAGGCTGCTATTAACAACAAATAAGAAGCGGTTTCAATGTTGTTGAGATATAAACCAATTTTTGCAAGAAATTTGTGTTAAACAAAAAAATAGACCCTGTGAGTCATTACGACTCACAAGGTCCTATTTTTTTGTCATTTAATAAGTATTTCTGTTAGTTCTATCTGCTAATGTACTCTATATTCATCCAGTGTATTCTTCAAATCATACATAACATTCGGGTCGGTTTCCTTTTCAAGAACCGTTTCCTCATAATAGAGGTCAAAGGCTTTTAGGTCGCCTTTTATATATCCGCCTTTGGTAATGAGATATTCCTCAATATCTTATTCAAGACGTCTTTTTTATAGTTGAATTCTGGCGTAATTATTTACTCACCGTCACTTAGCAATTTCAATTCTTCATCTATTGTTTTAAATAAAGAGGTGCGCATTTCTTCGATATGCTTCCTCATCTCACTCTGTTTAGATGTTTTAGCAGCATCGATATCAAAAAATGTAATCTTGAAAGAAATATACATTTTATAGTCGCTCATAAAGCTAAGATATCTTTCAAAACGTTTGTCGTTTATATAACCACTTTCTGCAAGTTGTAATATATGCTCATATTCGGTAAAAGGTTTATTTTGTAACGCCTGGACAATAGGGGAATTATTATTGGCATCATTAAAATCAATTTTAGGAACGATATACCTACGTATCATCTCATTGTTATCAAACAAAGAAATAGTATCTTTACAATTTTTGTATGATAATGACATCAATATGTGCGCTGTTCGTTTTGCATTAATTTCTTTTTCAACCTGTTTCTTGTCAATAACAAAGAAGGTAATTATATAAAGCAGAACAACAACGAAGGAGTTAAAGAAAATGCCAAACAAGTCGATATTTACATTGGTTATATTTATTCCCAACATTTTCGGCAAATTCACATAATCAGTTATGATGTACGATATGAGTAAAGCTACAAGAGATAGAATGGATATTTTCAATCCTTTTTTGCTCTTGTTCATATTTACCCCCCTTTTTTTCCTGTTAAAACCTCGTAAATGAGGAACTTTTTTATATGCGGTGAGTTTTTCAATGATGGTCTGTTTTTTTGGTAATTGCAAAGTTGAAGTCTACAACTTTAGCTCTATAATGGAAAAACTCATTAGCAAAATATTTCGAACGAAATACATGTAATACAGGAACCGTCATATGCTGAAATGCCATAAGAACCCTGTCTATCTCATCGATGAATTCCATAAGAACTGTGGATTTTGAACAGATTATCAATTAATAACAAAACGGAACATGAAGCAGATCCAAAAAATAAGCAAACGACGGTAAAATACTACTATATTTCAAGTATACAGTCAAAGATACCATACCCCTTGTATTATTAAGGATTGTGGCACTTGTGTTGCATTGAAACTGTCAAAGAGATTATACTACATCTCCTTTAATAATTCAATCATAACCAACAGGTGCGTAATGAACTACACCGTTATTTTCTGAGGTACATAACAAATTAGAAAGGAATTTTTACCGTGAGACTTTTTTGAGAAAAAATTGGGATAAAAATGGGACGGTTTTGGTACTGTTTTTTTCAAAACCTAGTATTCTGACTTTATCAGCATGCTGTTTTTGAAGAGATTTTCGACTTCTTTTTCGGAAAAATAGAGTGCATCCAGATTTGTTAATTCTGTCATTTTTTTGATTTTTGCATTAACAGACTGATTTCTGGAAATGTTGATGTAAGATCCATCTTTCCCTTTCACAACTCGGAAGTCACGCATAAATTCGATCAGATCGTAGGAATTGATTTTATTTTTAAGAAGGGCAGCGAAAGACATAGCTATGCTTTACCACTCTCTGTGGAACTGGTTAAATTATAATAAAAAACTTGCAAAACAGTGCGGATATGTTGTACTAAAGAAAATACTTTAATAAAGTGACTATTGGAGGGTGTATGGCAAGTAAGAAAATAACAAATATGGAAGTAAAAAAGGAAAATAGAAATAGAATATATCGTTATGTACGAAAAAGCGGCATTGTTTTAAATCCAGATATTGTATATGAATTAAAACTTAGTCTTCCAACGGTAACTTAGAATACAAAAGAGTTGATAGAAATGGGATTGATAAAAGAAAATGGTGAGTTGGAATCGACAGGTGGAAGAAAAGCAAAAGCATTGTCAATAGAACCAGACTTTAGGATGGCTGCTGGATTGGATATTACTAAAAACCATATTGGATTAGTCTTAACGAATTTGACGGGCGAAATATTAAGATATGAGAGGATATATTATCCATTTTAAGGTAGCAGTTATGAACGGAATCGGGGAAATAGGATTTGAAAAGAGAGATATTCCATAGCCGAAAGCAGATGAAGTACTTGTGAAATTAGAATATGTAGGTATTTGCGGTTCAGGTCTGCATTATTATGAAACTGGTGCAATTGGAGATTATGTAGTAGAACCGCCGTCTGTTCTGGGGCATGAACCAGGAGGTGTTGTTGTTGAGGTCGGAGCAAATGTTCAACACTTAAAAGTGAGAGACAGGGTTGCATTGGAGCCAGGAAAAACGTGTGGACATTGCGGATTTTGTAAACAGGGAAAATATAATCTGTGTCCAGATGTTGTGTTTTTTGCAACTCCTCCAGTAGATGGTGTTTTTCAGAAATATGTGGCACATGAGGCTGAACTGTGTTTTAAGCTTCCAGAAAATGTAAGTACTTTAGAAGGAGCATTGATTGAACCACTGGTGGTTGGTTTTCACGCAGCCATTCAGGGAGATGCACATTTAGGTCAGAAGGCAGTTGTTATGGGAGCAAGATGTATCGGTGTGGTGTCTATGATGGCATTAAAAGCAAGAGGAATATCAGAAGTATATGTAGTTGATATTATGGAAAAGCGTCTGGAAAAGGCAATGGAATTGGGCGCAACTGGAGTAATTAATGGTGCAAAGGAAGATGTTTTGGAAAGAGTGCAGCAATTAACAGATGGAAAAGGAATGGATCTAGTGATTGAAACTGCTGGTACTGAAATTACAACAAGACAGGCAATCCACATGGCAAAAAACAGTCTAATATTGTAATTGCTGTTTATATCAAATCAGGAGAGATGAATCTTTCAATGAGTTTAGTGTTGGATAAAGAACTTACATTTAAGACGGTTTTCCGCTATCGCCATATTTATCCGATGGCGATTGATGCAGTAGCAACTGGAAAGGTAGATTTGCAAGGAATTGTTACGGATGTTTTCACATTGGATGAGGCACAAAAAGCAATGGATTATAGTGTGAATAATAAAGCAGTTGACTTTTTTATTCTTTTGTGATATGCTCACAAACGTTAATATATGAGAACTCACCGCCGGGGAGTAGGAAACGTTGGATATCGTATCGTTAGGCCATAGAAGATACGAGGTTCGACGTTTTTTTGTAGGTAAGAATCAGGTAGGATGTGCAAGGAATAGGAGGAAAATTATGTTTCGTGAGATGAGACGAAAAAAACAACAATTATCCACAAAAGAATGTGTGGAAATTTTGAGAAAAAGAACGTCTGGAGTAT
This sequence comes from Candidatus Fimimorpha faecalis, assembly GCA_018712075.1. Taxonomy (GTDB): domain Bacteria; phylum Bacillota; class Clostridia; order Lachnospirales; family Lachnospiraceae; genus Fimimorpha; species Fimimorpha faecalis. Next base: position 9,602 of record DVHN01000139.1, on the reverse strand, counting down.
TGGCTGTTTTCGGAGAGGATGGGTATCCATATGCGGTACCAATTAGTTATGTGTATGAAGATGGAAAAATCTATTTTCACAGTGCGAAGGCAGGCCATAAAATTGATGCGATCCAGCAAAATAGTAAAGTTTCTTTTTGTATTATTGACCAAGATCAAGTTGTGCCAGAAAAATATACTTCGTATTTCAGAAGTGTAATTGTTTTTGGAAAAGTACGCATTTTAGAAGACGATCAGGAAAAATATAAATCGATTGAACAGTTAGCCGTAAAATATGCACCAGATGACCGAGAGGAAGAGCGAAAAAAGGCGATTGAACAAGAGTGGAATGCATTTTGTATGCTGGAGTTGACAATTGAGCATATGACGGGCAAAGAAGCCAAGGAATTAGCAAAGAAAAATTGCTAATATAAAAAGAATCATATAGGTCTGCGTGCTACAATGCAGACCTATCATTCATCATTGGAAAGGAGTTCATTATGGAGAAATCAAATTGTTTTCAAGATTTTATTAAATATTCTTCTTTGAATGTATTAGGAATGATTGGATTATCTTGTTATATATTGGCAGATACTTTTTTTGTATCCAAAGGGCTTGGTACAAATGGTCTGACTGCTTTAAATTTGGCAATTCCTATTTATAGTTTTATTCATGGAAGCGGATTAATGATTGGCATGGGTGGAGGGACAAAGTATTCCATTCAAAAGAGCCAGGGGAAAGATAAGGTAGCAAATAGTATTTTTTCGCATGTGGTTGCCATTGCTGCGATTTTTGCTGCTGTTTTTGTACTGATTGGTCTATTCTTTTCTGGTAATATTGTAACATTATTGGGAGCGGATGAAACAGTCTATCAAATGACAAAAACATATTTACAGGTTATTTTACTATTTGCGCCAGCTTTTTTAATGAATAATGTGTTGCTTTGTTTTGTACGTAATGATGGAGCGCCACAGTTATCGATGACAGCGATGATTACGGGAAGTTTGTCCAATATTATATTAGATTATGTATTTATTTTTCCATGTCAAATGGGAATTTTTGGTGCGGTATTTGCGACTGGATTGGCACCAATCATCAGTATGTTGATATTGTCTTCACATTTTATAAAAAAGAAAAACCAGTTTCATTGGATCAAATGTAGATTGGAAAGAAGAATGGCGGCGAGTATATGTTCCAGTGGGATTCCATCGCTAATTACGGAATTATCATCGGGAATTGTGATCATTGTATTTAACTCGATTATTTTAGGACTTGAAGGAAATGTAGGTGTAGCTGCATACGGCGTAATTGCAAACTTATCCCTTGTGATTATTGCAATTTACACAGGAATTGCTCAGGGAATTCAGCCAATTATGAGTCGCAATTATGGAGTAGGAAATCATCGAAATATCCAATTGATTTTAAGGTATGCCTTAATAACTATGTTGATTTTATCCGTTCTTGTTTATATGGGAGTGTTCCTGGGAGCGGAACAGATTGCGGCAATTTTCAACAGTGAACGAAATGAGTTGCTGCAAACGATTGCAGTGGAAGGATTAAAATTATACTTTATTGCCTGTCCATTTGCAGGATTCAATATTATTATTTCTATTTATTTTACCTCTACAGAATATCCAATTCCAGCAAATATTATTTCTATTTTAAGGGGATTTTTTGTTATTATTCCAATGGCATTCCTTTTATCCTCAATTGCTCAAATTACAGGAGTATGGTGTGCATTCCCAGCAACGGAATTGTTAGTAACAATTGTCGGAGTTATCTTTTTTGTTATGAGTAAAAAATTAAGAAAAAGGAGAGTAAGATACGAATAAACGGAATGGAAAGAATTATTATAAGTATACGGTTACGTTTCATACAGGAGTTACAAATAAACTCTTGTGAATTAGAAAAACTAATGGTATATTTAATTTAATGGGGTGATTCTGTTTATGGATATAAGGATTTTGAAATATTTTTTAATTGTTGCAAGAGAAGAAAATATTACAAGGGCGGCAGAAATTTTACATGTTACGCAGCCGACTCTTTCTCGGCAGCTGATGCAGTTGGAGGATGAACTGGATGTTAAATTATTTAAAAGAACGAATCATAGTATTCGGCTGACTGAGGACGGGATGCTTCTAAAAAGACGGGCACAGGAGATTGTTTCATTGGCAGAGAAGACAAAAAAAGAGTTTCGCCATAAAGAAGAAGCCATCTCAGGTGAGATTACAATTGGAAGTGGGGAGACGAAGAGTGTACATATATTGGCTGAAATGATTGCAAAGTTCCGAGAACAATATCCAATGGTTCAGTATGACTTTTATACCGCCAATGCAGACGATATTAAAGAACGATTGGATAAGGGAATTTTGGATATAGGATTATTGACGGAGCCAGTGGATATTTCAAAATATAATTTTATTCGTTTGAAAAAACGGGAAAAATGGGGAATTTTGGTTCGGAAAGATTCGGAACTTTCTAATAGAGAAAATGTCGCACCAGAGGATTTGTTAAATATTCCATTGCTTCTGGTGAAGCGTCCACTTGTAAAAAATGAATTGGCTGGCTGGTTTGGCGATTATTACGATCAAATTCAGGTGGTTGGAACGTATAATTTAATCAATAATGCAGCAGTTATGGTAGAAAAGAGAATAGGAGCAGCGCTTTGTTTTGATCTTGGAAATAGCTACGATAACCTACAATTTATTCCGCTATCCCCATCCATAGAAACGGGAGCAGTCCTTGTCTGGAAAAAGAATCAGATTGTTTCGCAGACGACATATCGGTTTATTGAATTTCTGAAGAAATACAAATTATGAATAACTGATAAAATAGAATAGGTATTAGACACAGAGAAATATAAGATGTTATGATTATAGATGTCCAAATGGGCATCTATTTTTTATCTTATAAGAAATAATATTCTAAATGAAAGCATTTGACGACTCTGTGAGATAAAAAGCATCAGGATGGGAGTGATAGAGATGACAATGAAAGAAGCGAATGAAACATATCAAATTCCACTGGATATTTTGAAACAATATGAAAAATGGAATTTATGTAAAGGAACGAAAAAAGTTACTGGAATGTGGCAGTATGATGATGGAGATTTGGAACGTCTGGGAACGATTGTGACACTATATGAGATTGGATTTTCAAATAATGAAGTAGAACACTATATGAGATTATCCGTATGTGAAACGGATACGACAGAAAAAAGAATGCAGATTTTAACGCAGAAGAGAGAACAAATGTTAGATAAAATCCATTTCTATGAAAAACGGTTGGAACAATTGGACTATCTTCGCTATTCTATTGACAAAATTACTCATACAAAATATAATTAACTTTAAAGTAAATTACTTTTGTTTCACTTATTGAGCCTGATTACAACAGCTATATGGGACTTATTTTTGAGAGAGTCTGCACGGATTATCTTAGCGTGAGAAATGCAATGGGCGAACTGCCGATAGTGTTTACTTCAATCGGAAGATGGTGGGGAACGAATCCTGTTACTCACGGTCAGGAAGAAATTGATCTGGTTGCAAACGACGGAAAGGACTATATTTTCGGCGAGTGCAAATGGCGAAATGAGAAGCTTGACCTCTCCGTTCTTCGTAAGCTGAAAGCAAAGGCTGATATATTCAGCAAGAACAGAAACAGCACTTATTATATGCTTTTTTCAAAATCGGGATTTACCGAAGCTGTAATAAACGAAGCAAAGTCCGACAGCAGTATTATGCTTGTGGATTTGGATGAGATTATGAATTTCTGATATAATAATAAACCGCCCGACTGCCCTGAAATATTTCACAAATTATAATTGTGGGATTTGTGAAATATAGAGAAAATGAGGAAAATGGTATTAGTAAGATTGACTTATTCTGGGGATTATGTTACTCTATGGAACAGGAAAAGGATAGTGATTGTGTAAACAAGCTAGACCTATATATAGAAATATAACTAAAAGTTTCCGCTTTTGGCTATTTTTCTGTATATAGGTTTTTTTATTTGTAAGAGGAAGGAGGAGATTCTACATGAAAATTGATGATGGAATGTTGTAAGGGTAGCATGTTATGCTGAGAATCTTGCTCTAAAAGAGAAAATGGCAAACCCATCCCCAGTTGTTGTCCAGTTAAGAATAAAGAAATTTATAGAATTTTAAAGTAAAAAAATAGGTAGTATTTGGTACTACATGCGAATACTAGGAGGAATATTTTGTGAAAAAGATGGTTAAAAAAATTGTTTCGTTTATATGTACTGTAATAATTATGATAACATTGCCAGTGTATGCTAATGGGAGTGATCTTGCCCATACACTATTAGTGGATGAGGACTCTTTTTCTATTAAAGTTAATGGTTCTGAGTACTTATTTATTGATTATATAAATGATACTATTACACGTGGAGTACTGAATGATGAAAAAAATAAATTAATACTTTATTATCCAGATGGAAGAGTTTCTGTGCTAACGAAAGCCGAAGATGAAAATATTTATCGAGACGGAAAATTGTATTTAGAAAAAGATGCCAGGAATTTTCCTTCAACTTGTTCTATTCCCGCTGGTTATGAACGAGCTAATACATATAGAACGAAACAATCTGTTTATGGGGATGTTGCATCGATTGCGCTCTCAATTATATCTTTAATAGGGGGACCAATAGGTGTGGCATCTGGAATAGCTGGTATCATTGTTTCTTTGAAAGGAATGGTGGAAAATGAGGTATATATTGAAATAACTCAATATGTTCATAAAAGCATTTACAAATATTATAATGTAACTCGGTTTTATAGAGATTCGGCTTATACTGATTTAATAAAAACTGTAGAAAGTGGGCCATATGATGTATTCCCGTACTAAAATTTTTTTAATTATCTCGATTATTATTTGGTTTAGTGTACTTGTGTTAAGTATGCTCAATTATTTAAAAAGACCATCTCCACTTATAGTTGTTATATGTATCATGTGCTTTATAAACTTAGTATGTTTGATATATCGTCTTTACAAGAAGTAATTATCCTTTTTATTACAAATGATAAGACTTCATCGTTCTAGTAAAGATAGGGGAGAAAAGTTTTATAAGATCAGGGGTGAAGATTCCAAAAGGTTTTTTTAGTGCATAGGAGGAGTAGAAAATGAGAATTTTCAAAATTCTAAATAACAATGCGGCGGTTGTTCGGGATGGAAAAGGACAAGAAAAGATTGTTATGGGAAAGGGAATTTGCTTTAAAAGAAAAGTCGGAGAGGAAATTTCAGAAGAAGTAGTCGATAAAACATTTTTTCTTAAGACATCGGAAGCAAACAGCAAGTTTCAAACGTTAATTCAAGATGTTCCAATGGAACATATTATGCTTGGAGAAGAGATCATTTCAGAAGCGAGAGTACGTCTGAATAAAAAATTGAATGATATGATTTATATTTCTTTAATTGATCATGTGCATACTTCGATTGTTCGTTGTCAGGAGGGAGTTTTTGTAAAAAATGTACTGTTATGGGATATAAGGAGATTTTACAAAGAGGAATTTCAAATCGGTTTATGGGCGTTGGAGCGAGTTTGGGAAGTTTGTCAAGTTCGTTTGCCAGAAGATGAAGCGGGGTTTATTGCGCTGCATATTGCAAATGCACAGATGGACGAGCAAGTCATGCATGATATGTATGAGATTACTCGTGTGATGCAGGAAGTTGTTAATATTGTTAAATACTTCTTTCAGGTTGAATTTGATGAAGATGATGTTTACTATTATCGTTTTATTACGCACTTAAGATTTTTTGCGAAGCGGTTGGTAGAAAAGAAGATTTATCGTGATGAAGAAAATGATGATTTATTAGATGTAATTAAAGAGAAGTATCAGAATGCATATCGCTGTGTAGAAAAAATTACACAGTTTATTCATAAAAAATATCATTATGATCTTTCCAAAGAGGAGCGCTTATATTTAACGATTCATATTGAAAGAGTAATAATGAAAACAAAAAAATAACTTGTATGCCAGGATGGTGACATTAAGTTGGCCAAACCTTCATAAATATAAAACTTTATAATTGGAGGAATGAATATGGGTAAGTATGAAAGTCTGGCAAAAGAGATTGTCAAGAACGTAGGAGGAAAGGAGAACGTCAGCAGTCTGACACATTGTATTACAAGACTTCGCTTTAAGTTAAAAGATGAGAGTAAAGCAAATGACCAAGTAATCAAAGATATGGACGGCGTAGTTACGGTTATGAAAAGCGGTGGTCAATACCAAGTTGTAATTGGAAATCATGTGCCAGAAGTATATGCAGATGTCATGCCATTGCTTGGAATGGAAGAGGGAAGTGCCGATCGTGCAGAAGATGCTCCATCAGGAAATTTGTTTAATCGAGCAATTGATATAATTTCAGGTATTTTCCAGCCAATTTTAGGTATTATGGCAGCCTGTGGTATGGTAAAGGGATTAAATGCATTGTTTGTAGCGCTTGGATGGTATCCAGAAACTTGTGGAGGATATTTAGTATTAAATGCAATTGGGGATGGATTATTTAATTTTCTGCCATTGTTTTTAGGTTACACAGCAGCAAAAAAATTTAATTTAAAACCAATGATTGGTTTAGTAATCGGTGCAATTATGTGTTATCCAACGATTCAAAACACTGCGTTGTCTAATGGAGGAGAAGCCCTTTATACGCTGTTTTCCGGTACGATGTTTGAATCAAAAGTTTACACAGACTTTTTTGGAATTCCACTCATTGCAATGGATTATACGGGAACGGTAATTCCAGTTATTTTTGTCGTATACTTTGCGTCGAAATGCGATAAGTTTTTCAGCAAGTTTATTCCAGATTTAGTAAAATTTTTCTTTGTACCAATGTTGACATTGTTAATTTCGATTCCAGTTGGTCTTTTAATTCTGGGTCCAGTTGCAACCTTTGCTTCTAAGATTATTGCAGAAGCAGTTATGACAGTCCGAAACTTCAGTCCATTGTTGGCAGGAGCAATTGTAGGTCTTACATGGCAAATTTTAGTTATTTTTGGTTTACATTGGGGCTTTATTCCAGTTTATATTAATAATATTCAAATGAATGGTTTTGATAATGTTATGATGCCATTCTTTGCCTGTACTTTTGCTACATCGGCGGTTGTATTGGCAATCTTCTTTAAGACAAAAAATAAACAATTAAAAGAAATGGCATTGCCGAACTTTATTTCTGGTATTTTTGGTGTTACAGAGCCAGCAATTTATGGTATTTTACTTCCATTGAAAAAACCATTTATTATTAGTTGTATTATAGGAGGAATTGGTGGAGGATTTTATGGAGCATTGAATTTCCGTAAGTTTTCGATGGGAGGAATGGGAATTTTTGAACTTCCAGCCATGATTGAGCCAGATGGAAGTATGGGAAATTTAATTGTTGCACTTGTAGGAATTGCTATTACGATGATTCTTGCATTTATTGTAACGATGATTTTATACAAAGAGGAAACTCCAAAACAGGAAGAAAAAGAAACTTTGATTACAGAGAAAAAACAGCAGGAATCTTGCGAAAATAAAATGGTAAAACAATTAGAAATAGCAAGTCCAATCAAAGGAACCGTATTAAAATTAGAAAAAATGAAAGATGACGCATTTGCATCTGGAGTACTTGGAAAAGGAGCAGCAATTATACCAGAAGAGGGAAACGTGTATGCACCAGCCGACGGCGTAATTACGGCATTGTTTCCAACACTTCATGCGATTGGAATGCAGGCAGATAACGGATTAGAATTATTAATTCATATTGGATTGGATACAGTGCAATTAAATGGAGAAGGATTCCGGGCAATGGTAAAACAGGGGGATCGAGTAAAGAAAGGACAGCTTCTGGTTACATTTGATAAAGAATTTATTGAGAGTAAGGGATTCTGTTTGGAAACTCCTGTATTGGTTACGAATTCAGATGATTTCCTGGAAGTGATTGAGACGAAGCAGATAGAAGTTTCTCCAGGGGATTGTTTCATTACGGTGTTACAGTAAGGAGGTGGATGTATGGGATTTCCAAACGATTTTTTATGGGGCGGAGCTACGGCAGCAAATCAATGTGAAGGCGGTATTTTTGAAGACGGAAGAGGGTTAGCCAATGTGGATGTATGCCCAGCAGGAGCCGATCGAAATGCGGTGATTACAGGCCGCATGAAAATGCTGGAATTGGATAATAAGCATATCTATCCAGCGGCAGAGGCGATTGACATGTATCATCATTTCCGAGAAGATATCCGTTTATTTGCAGAAATGGGATTTCGTGTATATCGAATGAGCATTGCGTGGACAAGAATTTTTCCAAATGGGGATGAAGAAAACCCAAATGAAGCAGGAATTCGCTTCTATGAGGAAATATTCAAAGAATGCCGCAAATACCAGATTATGCCTCTTGTCACAATTTCCCATTTTGATTGTCCGATTGGTTTGATAAAGAAATATGGAGGATGGAGAAATCGAAAGATGATTGATTTCTATCTCCATTTATGTGAAGTATTATTTAACCGCTATAAAGAATATGTAACTTACTGGCTGACATTTAATGAAATTAATATGATCTTACATGCGCCATTTATGGGAGCAGGAATTTATTTTGAAAAGGGAGAGAACGAAGAACAAGTTAAGTATCAGGCGGCACATCATGAACTAGTTGCCAGTGCGTTGGCAACGAAGCTGGCTCATGAAATCAATCCAGAAAACAAAATTGGATGTATGTTTGCAGCAGGGGCGGCCTATCCATATTCTTGTAATCCAAAGGATGTTTGGGAAGCCTTAGTAACGGATCAGGAAAATTATTTCTTTGTCGATGTACAGGCAAGAGGATATTATCCAAATTATGCAATCAAACGTTTGCATAAGAAAGGAGTATTTCCATTGATGGAGGACGGGGATGAGGAAATATTAAAATCCTATCCAGTCGATTTTATTTCTTTTTCGTATTATAATAGCAGGTGCATTGCAGCGCCAGGAGAAAAAACGGAAATCGCAGAAGGTAATCTATTTCGTTCTGTGAAAAATCCTTATTTAACGTTTAGTGAATGGGGATGGCCAATTGATCCATTGGGACTTCGTATTACATTAAATCAAGTGTATGACCGCTATCAGAAGCCAGTTTTTATCGTAGAAAATGGGTTAGGGGCGTTGGATCAACCAAATAAAGACGGATTGATAGAGGATGATTACCGGATTGAATATCTTCGAGATCATATTTTGGCAATGCGTCAGGCAGTAGAAGAAGATGGTGTAGATTTAATCGGTTATACGTCATGGGCTCCGATTGATTTAATTAGTGCAGGTACAGGAGAAATGCGAAAGAGATATGGATTTATCTATGTGGATAAACAAGAGGATGGCTCAGGAAGTTTGATGCGAAGCAAAAAGAAATCATTTGAATGGTATAAGCACGTAATTGAAACAAATGGAGAATGCTTATAATAAGCAATCATAGAGGAAAAAAGTACTTAGAGTATAATTGTCATTGGTAGTAGAGTAGAAGGAGGGAGAATTCTCCCCTCTTCTACTCGATTTTTTAACAAAAATAATGGCCTAAATTAAAGTGTTAAAGTGATAAGTTTATAAAAATTCTATTGTGTTAGCATGAGTATTATATATTTATATTGCATACAAAA
>DVHN01000138.1 GCA_018712075.1 Candidatus Fimimorpha faecalis | reverse complement strand
CTGTACTTACCCGTCAAATGTCCACTTGTGCAAGCACAGTGTCCGCTTGACGGGTTTATCGCACAAAAGAAAGAGCTATTCAAAAGCTCTTTCTCTATCTTACTACGAAACGATATCGTTGTAAATCAAATCTTTAGTTTCTTTCTAATTCTGCATACACACGCAGTAACTCTCCAACACTCCATGCCTGGGCAAAACAGCCTTGGGAACGGGTTGGATTTTCTCCATCATAGATTTCTGGCAGTTGGCCCACGCAGCCTTCTCTCATTGCATTTTCCAACATGGACAAACGTCTTTTTACCGTATTTTTGGCTTCTTCTGAATAATGATGTACTTTCAGATAGGAGAGATAGTAAGCTCCCAATGGAAATGCCCATACCGTGCCTTGATGGTACGCCAAATCACGTTTTAACTGCTCTCCTCCATAAGCTGCATGGAATTGTTTATCTTCTTTGTTTAATGTACGTAATCCATATGGGGTATAGAGTTTCTCAAATACTGTTTCTACTACCTGACGTTCTTCTTCCTCTGACAGCATCGTATAAGGCATGGAAACCGCCCAAATCTGATTGCAGCGGATTTGTTCGTCTGCATCCGTTCCTGATATAACATCTTTCAAGCAATGGGATGTCTCATTCCAAAACTGACTGCAAAAACTTTCTTTTACTTGTGCTGCCATTTGTCCATATGGCATTGCCTGATCTAAAAATTGATCGGCAAACTCTTGCATAATCTTTAATGCACTGTACCAATAGGCATTAATTTCCACTGGTTTTCCATGCCTTGGAGTTGGAAGGATTTCTCCCACTCTAACATCCATCCATGTTACTTGATCCAAGCCCTCTCCTGCCATAATCAATCCATCTTTATCGGCATGGATTCCAAATTTCGTTCCATTTTTATAGGAATGAATGATCTGTTTCATAACCTCCCAAGCTTCTTTTACAAAGTCCAGATCTGCAGTTTCTTTATAATATAGATAGACTGTATTAATAAATAATAATGCCGCATCAACGGTATTGTACATTGGTTTTTTTCCACCTTCTGGGAAGAGATTTGGCATCAATCCATCTTGACAATACTGCATAAAGGTGCGAAAAATATCTTTTGCAGTCTCAAATTGCTTTGTCGTAATACAGCACCCTGCCATTGCAATCATCGTATCTCTGCCCCAGTCTTCAAAAAATGGATAACCTGCCAGAATTGTTTTTCCTCCTGTCGATTCTCTTTCTGAAATAAACTGGTTCGCACTTTTTACAAGCATTTGACCGACATCGGACTGAATTCCTGAAACTTTTACAAGTTGTTCTCTGTATTGAACACTCTGTTCAAAAATTGATGCTGCATCTTCCTGGATTGGACTCATGCTATAGATGATTTCCCATTTTTTCGTCTGTTTTGTACCTGTTTCAAATATTACACTATGATTTTTCACTGCGGCTCCGATTTCTTTTCGTCCATCACACTTGTCATATGTATAATAAAAATCATCTCGATATTCCAATTCTGACTCTTGCACCAAACCATTTGTTGCCTCATAAAGACATAATCCGTCAGAACAGATGACATTGCCTTTGCGTTCAAAACTTTGCGTTGATTCAAGGAAATCCCCTTTTGGAACAAATTCCATCCATGGAGTCACCACAACAGTTACAGGTTTTTCCGTTTCATTGATTACTTCATAACAAACGGCAATTGTATTTTCCCCTTGCTTCATTGCAATTGACTTTACCAATTCCACTCCTTCATACAGATAAATCCATTCTGGATAATCCTCGAATGAAAATTCTGCTAAATACTTATGACTATCTTGTATCTTATCTAAGTATTGCTGTGTAGAAACAGGATAATTTATCCCATCAATGGTAATCCATTCTTCTAATTTATGGATCAAATTAATTCGTTCATTTGGAGCCTTTTTGCTCCCCATAAAAAAGGCATGATCATTTCTTGTATTAGAATTTACAATTGTACTAGAGGAAAATCCTCCTAATCCATTTGTAAGCAAATAACAGTTTTCCTGTCCTCTCTCCAATGTCAGCCAATCCATTTTTCCATAGCGAAATTTCATTCTCTTCCTCCAGTTTAATTTTTCATTAATATGCTAACTGCTTTGTCGTTTTGTATATATTGATTTATTTCATTTGTAATAGTTTCTCCGCCTTGTTGTTTCCATTCTTCTACGAACTGATCAAAATACTCCAATGGCTGTTCTCCTAATATAATTTTTAGGAACACTTCTTTTTCTAAAGCTTCCAGTTCTTCCCATTTTTCTTCCATAGTATCGGTTTCTCCCCAAAAAGCGGAATCAACAGGATCTAAATTCCCATTAAACAATGCCTTACATGCAGTAATGCGAGATTGATAGGCAGCCCAACTTTCCGAAGAAGCATGTGCTGGATCTTCTAAATAGATCTTGCATTCTTCATAATAGGCATGTTCCAGTAAAGGAAGCTCTTCTGGATCAAGCCGTCCATTAAATACTTGAGTCAGTTTTTCATAACAACGAGTCAGAGCATCCGAATAATCTACGTTAATTACACATGGACGTGCTGTCACATCAATATTATTCTGATAATAGGCTGCAATTTCTTGCATTCCCTCATCTTCATAGCGTAAATCATCAAATAATACACTATTAATCTTCATAATAATCTCTGGATGTTCATAACCTTTTCTTACTACTACAAACTTTCCAGACGGCTTTTCTAAAGAAAAGCTTGTGCTTCCATCTTCATTAGTTTGAATTAGATATGGCATCCACTCAGCTTCTGGATTTTTTTCTTTTGCCTGCATTAATGGACTATTGGGAGCCCACCATTTTCCAAAAAATGCACCACATTGCCCATTGATTACCAACTCGTCATTTGTTTCACTTGTATAAAATAAAAAATTATTATCAACTATTTTCCGTTCGTATAAATTGCGAACATACTCTAATCCTGCTTTTGCTTGTGGAGTGATGGAACCATAAACAACTGTTCCATCCTCTTGCTGAATCCAACGTCTTAAATGTGCACCTTTATAAGTAAATAACAAATCAGCCGAATAATTATAAGCACTTAAAAGATTTGAGTCAAAGACAAGCCCAACCGTATTGCCTGCTCCATTATTGCCAGGATCTTTTTCTATAAATTGTTGAATGATCGTTTCTATATCCTGCATTGTTTTTGGACCTTCCAATCCTAGTTTGTCCAACCAGTCTTGTCGCACCCAAAGCAAATCCGATTGAGAATAAATATTTGTTTCAGGCAATGCCATCATTTTTCCATCAAACATAACATTTTGAAAAATTGATGCACCATAACTATTATAGATTTCCTTCATGCGGTCACTCGCACATTTTTCATAATAGGGAGTCAAATCTTCAATGAGACCTTTTTCCACCATGATTTTTAAATACTGATAATTGTCGATTACCATAACATCGGGTAAATTTCCCTCTAAAATTGTCATAGCAGTTACTTCGTCATATCCATCTGCTCGTCCTTCTATTACGTCTCTATTCTGAACATTAATTTTTTCTTTTAAATATCTTGTATATGGATTATCCTCATAGGTATCTCCATTTGGCAAACCATCTCCATCACTGCTTACCATTTTCCCAAGAGTGTACTCAATGGTTTCTGGATAACGTCCAAATGGTGTATTCGCAGCAATTTCTTCCGTATCTCCTTGCTGTTGTGTTCCTGCAGTACTGCTTTCTAGTTCCTCTTCTTGATACGAACCACAGCCGGTCAAGAGTAATCCTGTAAGACCGGCTGTAACAATAATATTCTTCCATTTCATTTTACCTTTTCTCCTAAATATGTAATATAAATACATTAGTTACTTACCCCAAGCTTAATCGAAATCTTACAGAATACCAATCAATCAGAAATCTCAATTGATTTGTACCCATACCCGAAAAATAGAACCAGTTCCACTTTCCGAGAAGGGTACAAATCGAAATTAATATATAATGGAAACTAAATGGTAATTAACCCTTTACTGCACCTGCATTGCTTTCCATATAGTACTTCTGCATAGACAGGAATAAGATTGCAATTGGAATAGAAACTAAAACTGCGCCTGCGGCAAATCTTGTATAGAAGTTTGTAATATTTTCCCTTGTCAGCATATTCCAAAGACCAATTGCTACGGTATAGTAACGAGCTTCAGAACCTGCAATTACCTTTGCAAAAATGAAGTCCATCCAAGGTCCCATAAATGCACTTAAAATTGTCTGTACAATAATTGGCTTGGAAAGTGGAATGGTAATCTTTGTAAAAATCTGCCATCTCGTACATCCATCAATACAAGCAGCCTCATCAATTGCTTTTGGAATTGTATCAAAGAATCCCTTTGCCACATAGAATCCAAGTCCTGCACCACCCGAATATACAAGAACTAATGCTACTAATTTCAAAGCTCCCTCTGTTAAACCTACTGCCTTTAAAATATAGTATACGGCAATCATGGACATAAATCCAGGGAACATTCCTAAAATTAATGCAATATTCATAAATGGTCTTCTCATTTTAAAACGCATTCTGGACATAACATAGGAAACGGATAATGTATAGAATGTTGCAATTACACAACTACAACATGCTACTAAAAAAGTATTTCCAAACCATAATGGGAAATTAAAAATATCTGTTTCCGTAAACAATCTTACATAGTTATTAATTGTGTAAGACTTAGGGAGGAACGTTGTCGTATAGGCGCCTGCTTCCTCACGGAAAGAAATTAAAATAACCCATACAATTGGAAGTACCCATATAACGACTAGTATCGCTAAGAAAATATGTACTAGTGAATTAACAATAAATTTTTTTGACTTCATTATTGGAATCCCTCCTCGTTCTTATATGCACTTGTATGACGGTAAACGATTAACGATGAAGTTGCTGTAATAATAAATACTAAAATACCAATTACCGCACCAAGAGAATAGTCTTTGTTATCAATGGTCAATTTATAGAGCCATGTTACCAAAAGATCTGTTTTTCCAGCCGTCATCTTATAATAATCCATTGTCGCAGGAGCGCCTCCTGTTAACAGATAAATAACGTTAAAGTTATTCACATTTCCTACAAAGGAAGTAATCAAAGAAGGAGCTGTTACAAATAACATATATGGTAATGTAATTTTAAAGAATGTAACAAAAGGATTTGCACCATCAATTTTTGCAGCTTCATATAATTCAGCTGGAATATTTTGTAAAATACCCGTCATTGTTAAGATTGTATATGGAATACCTACCCAAAGATTGATTACAATAACGGTTACTCTCGCCCAAGTTACATCTGTCAAGAATGGAAGTGATTCACCTGCTCCAATTAATCCAAGCTGTCTTAATAATACATTGATTGCACCTTCTGGCTGCAGCATCTGATTCATCAACAATAATGTTACAAACTGTGGAACAGCAACCGATAATACAAACCCAAATCTCCAGAAAGATTTAAACTTCGTATCTTTTCGATTGATAATCATTGCTAAAATCATACCGAAAATATAGTTTAGGAATGTAGCAAAGATTGCCCATACAATCGTCCATCCCAATACTGGCCAGAATGTTCTACCAAGATCTCCTGTAAAGTCTAAAACTGCTCCAAAGTTTTGTAATCCAACCCAATCAAATAATTTTCCTGGTGGCTGGTGGTCACGATCATAGTTTGTAAACGCCATACTAATCATAAAGATCAACGGCATAATCGTAAAAATCAAAACACCCATTACTGGCAAGAATAGTAAAGTTTTATTCAGACAAGTATCTGCATACGTTCTCATTTCCTCAATAAAGGTTGGAATATGCTGACCACGTTCTTTACGAAGCTGTGCCTTATAAGCGGACTTCATATTTGCACGCCATACAACTACAAATCCTAAAATAAGGAAAATTGTAACGATTCCCCAAAGGAGAATTAACATGGAGTTATCTCCATCTGTATAAATATAAGTCTGCGTTGTCTCATCAAAAATTTCTGCCTGCTCTTCCGTTCCTAATGATGGAAGACTGGCAAGTGCATTCAAACCAAACAGCACCATCATCATAATAAAGCTGATCTCAGACAATAGGAATAAAATACCTTTTATAAATTCTTTCCTAGCCAAGTTTCCAGCACCCATGATGATCATACTCAACTTTGTTGCACCGTCACCTTTTTTCACCGCATTTTGTACGGTATACTCTGTTGCAAATTCTTTTATTCTCTTTTTTGCTTCCTTCACAACACAGCCTCCCTTCTACCTTTTTTATAACATCATCTTCATTTGGTTTACTGTACATAACGGGCGAACATAAACCGTCCGCCCGCCACCTACAAATTCCTGTTTATAGTAATCGGAATATTTCATCCGTCTTACTCACTTATAAGCAGATTATTTCATAATGCCTTCGCCCATCTGTGCTGTGGCTTCTGCTGCGTTATCCAATGTAACATCTCCCTGTACAATTGCTTTTCCTAATGATTCCATAGGAGACCAGAAATCATTCATCTTAGAAACGATTGGCTGTGTTTTAGAAGCTTCATTAATCTGTAAAATCTGTGCAGCTGCTACATCATCTTCTTTTACTTCATCTAATTCTGTAACAGTATCCCATGTAGGTGTAATATTTCTTACTTCAAAACGAACTTTCTGTGCTTCTTCTCCACCAAGATAAGCTGCTAAAGCAACGGATGCTGCCATATTTGCACTCTTTGGATTTACACCAATACATTTACTTCCTGTTAAGGAATATAACTGGCAATCTTCCCCATCTAATTCAATGGTAGGAAGTTTTGTTACACCAAAGTTATCACCAAGACCTTCTCTAATTGCTTCTGCATCCCAAGATCCAGAAATGAAAGCACCCAATGTTCCATCTTTGAATTTTGCAATGGAAGCACCAGATTCTTCAATGAAGAATTTTGGATTATTTGCTAAATTAATGACATATTCGGTTGCATTTACACAATCACCAAATGTTGTGCCAGCTTCTTCATCGTCTCCATTTTCACCAAACAATTCTCCGCCAGCTGCATAGTAGAATGCAGGCAAATACCAGCTATTATCTAAGTCGAAGGAGAAGTTATGAACACCTTCGCCTAAATCCTTTTCCATCATAGTATCCAAACTCTTTACTTCATCTTCTGAGAATTTGCTCTTATCATAGAATAAGAAATACGTATTTGGTGTAAATGGAATTGCATATACGGCATCTTCGTAAGTAACGGACTGTGCCATTGCTTCACTATTGTGCTTCTGCATTTCTTCCATATTCGTTCCACCAAATCTTGCAAGTGCACCTGCTGCTACCATCTTTGGAATCTGGTCATTTGCAAACATAAATACGTCTGCTGCTGCATCCAAATCCTTCATTACACTTTCTGCTGCGTCTGCCTCCGACATAACTCCATACTTAAATGTGATGTCCCATTCTTCATGTTCTTCATCAAACTTCTCACATAATGCCTGAATCATTCCATCTGGATAGTCGTCCGATGCGGCCTGGTCTTCCTGAGGTGCCCAAACCGTTAATTCAATACTCTGTGTTTCCTGCTTTTCTGTATTGGCAGTATCGCTACCTTTTGTCGTATCAGAACCGCTGTCACCACCACATCCAGCAAGGCATCCCATTGCCATTGATGTTACCATACAAATTGCTGCTACTTTCTTTAATCTCATCTCTTTACCTCCACTTTCTTTTTTAATTTTTTGTACTTTTTTATTTCCTACCTATCTCACTAAAACCTTATCTTTCAGACATCTTTATTGTACAATCTCCACAAATTTTCGTAAATATCAATAATCTTTGAAACATGCTAGATTTTTTAGAAGATTTTTATTTTTTATTTATTTTTACTATATAAGAATAATTTTTCTATAAAAATTATACATCGTTTCCGCTTCATGATAGTTCTCTAATTGTTATTTCTGCTGTTCATTGCCATTAATTCTCTCCTCATACCTACTAAATCAATGAACAAACAAATTGCCAAACTCAAAAAAGTCCTCGTCTCTACCTCTATGAGATACAGACGGGGACTTTTGATAAATATAATTAAATTGTAGGTACTCGTAACGTAATTTGTGTACCTTCTCCGATTTTACTCGTGATAACAAGATGATATTCTTCTCCATAATAAAGTTTGATTCGTTCATTGACGTTACGCAGCCCGTATCCTCTGGACTGCTTTGTTAATATTGTCTTAATTGCTTCTTCCTCCATTCCAACTCCATTATCTGCCACTTTTAATACAATTTCTGTTCCTTCTCGATATAAATCAACTGTAATTTTTCCTCTTCCATCCATTTTTAAGTCAATTCCATGCTCAATTGCATTTTCAATCATTGGCTGCAAAATCAAATTCAGTGTTTTATATTGCTTTACTTCTTCCTCTACATGAATTTCCACATCAAATTCATAATCATGCATCATTAATTGAATTTCCAAATAGGAACGCAGATTTTCAATCTCCTCTCCAAAAGTAAGCACATTATTCCCTTTATTTAATGCGGTTCGATAGAAAGATGACAACGCTAAGGTTATTTTACTAATATCTTCTTCTCCTGTTTCAATCGCTTTCCAGTTAATTAATGACAGTGAATTATACAAGAAATGTGGATTAATTTGCGCCTGCAACGCTTTCATTTCATAGTCTTTTTGACGAATTTGTCCTTCATAAACCTGTTCAATTAATTCATTAATCTTAGAAATCATTTTATTAAAACCACGAATCAATTCTCCAATTTCATCGTTACTTTCACTTTCCAGCTGTATTTGAAGATTTCCTTCTTCTACTTTCCGCATTGTATCTTTTAATTGAACAATTCCTCTTACTAATAGCCTTATTAATATAATAAGCATCAATATAGAAAATACTGCGGCAATAGCAGCAATAATAACACTAATCATAACAACTGGAAATGTAGAATATTGAATCATGATTTCTGGACGATATACATAAAGCCTCCATCCTGTTTGTTCCAATCTGTTATTCACAATAAAATATGGAAAGTCTTCGTTATCTTTTTTGTTTAAAAATTCATCTGCGCTGACTTTCATCACCTCATATTTTTCTTCAAATTCCTGATGCTCATATAATATTTGATTATAGTTTCCAACTAGAAACAATCCATAATTGGAATCACTCATTTTTGTAAGTTCTTCAAAAAACTTTTCATAATTTATTTCTACATAAATAACATTTTGAGATATTCCTTGCTTTATAGTTGGAATAACACGAGCTAAAAACAGTTTTTGCTCCTTTTGATTACAAAACCAATGGATTTCATTGTCTGCAATTACAATATCATACCATGATTCTTCTACAATTTCATCCAACGGAGCAATCGTTGTACCATATTTTATAATCTGATTATCCGTATACAATGTAATCTGATCAACACTCCCATGAAAATACTCCATGGATGCAACTAATGGATCTAATAAACTTTGAAAGTCCGAATACATCTCATAACTAGATTCGTAATTCTTTTCAAGTATTCTTACCACAGTCTGATTAAAAGAAATATAGTTGCAAAGATTATTATAAATTTGGATATCACTATCCATGGTAGAAAGCTGTTGTTCCATATAATCTCTCATACGAGTTTCTTCTTGCTGAAGCAACAATTTACTTAATTGTGTAAAATTAAATACACCAATAATGACCAATGGCAAAAGACCTACACAGAAATAAATCGCAATCAATTTATTCCTCAGTTTTTGATCTCTAAAAAATTTTATGATTTGTTTCATCGCTGCCTCCACCATTATCCTCGAAACTTCTGAGGCGTCACTCCAAAATATTCTCTAAAGTTTTGACAAAAGTAGGATACATTTTGATATCCTACGGAATAACTAATTGTAACAATCTTCTCATGTGTGGTTTCCAATTTCTTTTTTGCCATTTCCATTCTGTAATTCTTAATAAAACGGCTTAAATTCAGACCTGTTTCCTTCTTAAAAATATGACTTAAATAGCTTGGAGCCATATATACTTTTTCCGCAAGCATTTCTACACTTAATTCTTCTCCATAATGGTCATAGATATATTGCTTAATACTTTCAATTTCTTTATGTAACAATGTCCGACTCTGCCCAAACACAGCTTCCAAAGCGGTTACATTTCTATTTACAACATCCATAATGTCATTTAGCGTTGTAGCTCGATATAGTTGTTCAATATCTTTTGTTAAATCTTTTTCACTCTTATTTGGCAATTCCTCATAAAAGTCTTTTAATATATTGGAAAAAATAAACTTAACATAAACTTGGGAAAAGCCCTGTGCCATATAGTATTTTTTTTCCAAACAGGCAAGATGTTCTTTCAAGGAATCTAAATCTTTCATTTTTAAATCTTGATGAATCTGTTTCGTCAAAATATCATCATCTGGCACTTGTACCGAATGGGTACGTCCTGTTTCCACACTCTCTTGTTCACTCAAGTAGATATGAATATCAGGACGGTAAAATCTCCGTTCTAACAATGCCTCTAAATTATCTAGACAAACGGAAAGTTCTTCGATACCATTTAATTTTTTGCTTACTGCAATGTATGGATCTTTCCCATAACGATTCTGGAAAAAATTCAATAGCATTTCTGCAATTTCCTGATCAGTTTGTTTTCCCTCTTTTCTTAATATAATTCCCTGCTGAGGATTCAAATTCAAATAAAAAACAGTTTCATCCAACAGTTTT
>DVHN01000137.1 GCA_018712075.1 Candidatus Fimimorpha faecalis | reverse complement strand
TCAGAATAAAATCTGAACGACTCTTTTTCTTTTATATAAAAGTCCAAACAGAGTAAAATACTTATCATAGGATATAAAAAGGAGTAAAATCATGAAATTAGGAAATAAAATTTTACCTTCCTATACAATTCTTCCGTTGATTAGTGCTTTTAGTTATAATTGTATTATTTATTGGGGGAGTAATGCGTTATGTAAAAATCTTTTTCATTATGACTTTACAACGAAACTGGATCGAAATATACCATTTATTCCAGAAACAATACTATTCTATTTTTTAGCCTATTTGTTTTGGGTTATAAATTATATTTTAATTAGTAGAGGGGAAAAAGAGCAATTTTATCGATTTATTACTGCGGATATATTATCCCGAACGGTATGTTTTCTCTTTTTTGTCTTTTTGCCGACAACAAATGTAAGACCAGAATTACATGGAAATTCAATCTGGATTGGGATGGTAAAATGGCTTTATAGAGTAGATGAACCAGCCAATTTATTTCCATCGATTCACTGTCTTGTCAGTTGGTTTTGTGTAATTGGAATTAAAAATAGGATGGATATTCCAAACTGGTATAAAGGCATTTCATTTGTTTTTGCATTATTAATTTGTATTTCAACGCAGACATTAAAACAACATTATATGATTGATTGGATTGGAGGTATTTTATTAGCAGAAATAACATTTTGGATTGCAAATCATTGTGAGTTATATCGTTACATACAACAATTGTTTGAGACAATTTATGCTGAGATGAGAAATATAAAAATACAGCGGAGGAAGATGTGTGAAGAAGAATAAAAAAAATATAGGAAATATCTTATTTCTATTAATCCTATGTGGATTAACTTTTTGGCTTTTATTGAAAGATCAAGATTTGCCTCAAATTATTCAATGTATTGTGGAAGCGAATAAAGGTTATTTATTTATTGGAATTCTTTTTGTAATTGTCTTTGTTTGTTCGGAATCGGTTATTATTCATTATATGATGCATGCTTTAAACAAGAAAACAAAACTTTATCAATGTATCAAATACTCCTTTGTTGGTTTTTTCTTTAGCTGTATCACTCCTTCTGCAACAGGAGGGCAGCCAGCCCAGATTTATTATATGAATAAAGATGGGTTGGATATCCCAGTATCGACGTTGGTACTTATGATTGTTACGATTGGATATAAGTTTGTACTTGTATTGATTGGAGTTTTTCTCGTTATTTTTGACCAAAATTTGATACAAACATATTTGGAAGAACGAAGAATTTTATTGTATATAGGGCTTCTTTTAAACGTTGGATGCATCATACTAATGTTATTGTTAGTATTTTGGCCTAATTTAGCGAAGCGTATTATTATGTGGGGAATGGCTCTATTGGAGAAACTACATATTTTAAAAGAGAATTCTTTGCGCAAACAAAAATTAATTAACTCTATGGATCAATACCATAGGGCAGCAGCATTTTTTTTGGAGCATAAATTAGTAATATTTAATGTTGCAATCATCTCTATTTTCCAAAGGGTAGTATTGTTTTTTGTTACTTATTTGGTATATCGGGCATTTGGTTTAAATGAAGCAAATCCATGGCTTGTAACAATGCTTCAAGCGACTATATCCATTAGTGTAGATATGCTTCCTCTTCCAGGAGGAATGGGAATTAGTGAAAGCTTGTTCTTGGCTGATTTTCGTCCAATCTTTACAAATCAATATTTATTATCGGGTCTGCTTTTGAGCAGAGGAATTAGTTACTATTCACTGCTTTTCCTCAGTGCAGTAGTTACAGTAGGAGCACATTTCATACTTACAGTACGGGAAAGGAAAGCACAGAAAGGATATCGTTATGATAGGTTTTTATAATTATACAGTAATACTAACATATATAGGTTTAATGTTTTCCGTTTTAGGAATCATGGAAACGCTGCATGGACATTGGAAATTAGCGATCTTATTTTTGGTATTTAGTGGGGCTTGTGATATGTTTGATGGAAAAATTGCACGTTCCAAAAAAGATCGAACGGAAGAAGAAAAACGGTTTGGAATTCAAATTGATTCCCTTTGTGATCTTGTATGTTTTGGAGTATTTCCAGCTCTGATTGGATATAGCCTTGGACTTCATCAGTTATGGGAACGTATGACTCTAGTGCTCTACGTGATGGCGGCAGTGATCCGATTAGGATATTTTAATGTAATGGAAGAAAAACGACAAACAGAAACATCCGAATGCAGAAAGTTTTATCAAGGACTTCCAGTTACGTCCTCTGCAATCATATTTCCAGTTGTGTTTTTATGTAAGGGGTGGATTGGGCCAGAATATTTCCGATTTGTTTATTTGGGTGTGTTAGCAATTGTAGGTATTTTATTTATTGGGGACTTCAAAGTAGTAAAGCCAGGAAATAAAGCAATTTTAGCATTTGTTGTTGTAGGAACAATTATTATTTTAAAAATTTTGAGGGTATTTTAATGAAATATAGAGATCAAAAAGGAAATTATTACGAAGAAGAATCGAGTCAAGATCGATTATTGAAGTGGATGTATTCTCATAGTATAGGGCGTTTTTTATTAAAAGGACTTGTCAATCCCGTTGTATCAAAAATAGGAGGAGTACTGCTTAACACAAAACTCTCAACGGGATTGATTTCTCCGTTTATAAAGAAAAATCACATCTGTATGAGTGAATATGAAAAAAAGAGATATCACTCTTATAATGATTTTTTTGTGCGTAAAATTCGTCCTGAAATGAGACCGATCTGTCCAGAAAAAAATTGTTTTATTAGTCCATCGGACGGAAAATTATCTGTTTATAAAATCTCCGATAATTTGACATTTCAAGTAAAATATACATGGTATAATTTACGTTCACTAGTTAGGAACTCTAAATTGGCAGCTTTTTATGCAGGAGGTACTTGTGTTATCATCCGTCTTACAGTGGATGATTATCATAGGTATTGTTATGTGGATCATGGATGGAAGGGAAAAAATCATAAGATTCCTGGCGTTTTACATACGGTTAATCCAGTGGCAAATGATTTCATGCCCATTTTTAAGGAAAATGCAAGAGAATATACAACAATATCGACAGAAAATTTTGGAAAAGTAACCCAGATAGAAGTAGGAGCGCTGCTTGTTGGAAAAATTAGAAACCATCATGAGAATAAATTGGTAAAAAAAGGAGAGGAAAAGGGATATTTTGAATTTGGTGGTTCTACAATTATATTACTGCTTGAAAAAGAAAAAGTAGAAATTTTTCCAGAACTCGTTCAGTGGACGGAGGAAGGCTGTGAAACGATTGTCCATATGGGAGAAACAATTGGAAAAGCCAAATAGTAAGAAGATGTTTGGATGTATAAAAAAACTGCAAAATATTGTATTTTTTTGAAAAATAAGAGGAAAATTTATAATATCTTTATAAAAAATCTTTGATAAATATTTGACAAGTAGTGCAGGATGAGGTATAATGGCGATAGGTGAGCAATTGTCTAACCTAGATACATAGAGACGTTTTAATGAAAGGCTATTTACCTTATGAAAAAGGCGGTTTATCCGGGAACTTTTGATCCCATAACATTCGGACATTTGGATATTATTGAGCGAGCTGCTAAAGTAGTAGATGAATTGATCATTGGAATTTTAGCAAACAGTAAGAAGAAAATCCCATTATTTACAATTGAAGAGAGATTGCATATGCTTCAGGAAAGTACAAAGCAGTTTTCTAATATTTCAATTCAAGTTTTTGACGGTATGACTGTGGATCTGGCGAGAAAAAATGGGGCTAGTCTAATTATTCGTGGGCTTAGAGCCGTAACTGATTTTGAAAGCGAATTGCAGATTTCACAGGCAAATCAACAATTGGATTCTAGTATCGATACCATGTTTTTTACAACGAGTCTGGAATATGCATTCTTGAGTTCCGCAATTGTAAAAGAGATGGCTTCTTATGGTACCGATATTTCTCTTTTTGTGCCAAAGCCAGTAATCACGATGTTCTCTCAAAAATTCCCAGATTTAGTATCTTAAGGGAAGACAGACCAGAAATTGTTTATTATTTATTCTTTAAAATTAGGAGGAAATTAATATGTCAAAGAAGGTAGTATTAGCAGGTGCATGCCGTACAGCAATTGGCAGCATGGGAGGCTCTTTAAGCACAACTCCAGCAGCTGACTTAGGCGCAATTGTAATCAAAGAAGCTTTAAACAGAGCAAACGTAAAGCCAACAGACGTAGATCATGTATATATGGGTTGTGTTATTCAGGCTGGTTTAGGACAAAATGTTGCACGTCAGTCCTCTATTAAAGCTGGTTTACCAGTTGAAACTCCTGCTGTAACAGTGAATGTTGTTTGTGGTTCTGGATTGAACTGTGTTAACATGGCTGCTCAAATGATTATTGCTGGTGATGCAGATGTTGTTGTTGCTGGTGGTATGGAAAACATGTCCATGGCTCCATATGCATTAAAGAATGCTCGTTATGGTTATCGTATGGGCAATGCTCCAATGATTGATACTATGGTTAACGACGCATTATGGGATGCATTCAATGACTACCACATGGGTATCACAGCTGAAAACGTAGCAGATCAGTGGGGATTAACTCGTGAAGATTTAGATGCTTTCGCAGCAGCAAGCCAGCAGAAGGCAGTTGCAGCACAGGAAGCTGGAAAGTTTGATGATGAAATTGTTCCTGTAGAAGTAAAGAAGAAAAAAGAAACAATTATCTTTAATAAAGATGAGGGCCCACGTCCAGGCACAACAGCAGAAGGTATTGCAAGATTAAGACCTGCATTTAAGAAAGATGGTAAAGTAACAGCAGGTAATGCATCCAGTATTAATGATGGTGCTGCTGCAATTGTAGTAATGAGTGAAGAAAAAGCAAAAGAATTAGGTGTTACACCAATGGCAACATGGGTAGCTGGTGCATTAGGTGGTGTAGATCCATCTATCATGGGTGTTGGACCTGTTGCAGCAACCAAGAAAGTTATGGCTAAGACTGGATTAACCGTTGCAGATATGGATTTAATTGAAGCAAATGAAGCATTCGCTTCTCAGTCTTTGGCAGTTGGTAAAGAATTAGGATTTGATCCAGAGAAGTTAAATGTAAATGGTGGAGCAATTGCTCTTGGACATCCAGTAGGAGCTTCTGGATGCCGTATCTTAGTTACTCTGTTATATGAAATGCAAAAGAGAGATGCTAAGAAGGGTCTTGCTACGTTATGTATCGGCGGCGGAATGGGTTGTGCAACAATTGTAGAACGCGACTAATTTCAACAAATGATCGGCGGTCTGAGTAATCTCAGACTGTCGATTGTAATATTTTTGCTAAGACCAAGAGGGAAGAGAAAAAGGAGAGGATACCAATGGAATTTATTACTTATGAAGTAGAAAATCAGATTGGCATTATTACAATTAATCGTCCAAAGGTGTTGAATGCATTAAACAGTACCGTTTTGGATGAATTGGATGCAACATTGGATCAGGTAGATCTAGAAGATGTACGTGTACTTATTTTAACAGGCGCAGGAGAAAAATCTTTCGTAGCTGGTGCAGATATTGGAGAAATGAGTTCTCTTACAAAGGTAGAAGGAGAAGCTTTTGGTAAGAAGGGAAATGATGTGTTCCGTAAATTGGAAACATTCCCAATTCCAGTCATCGCAGCAATTAATGGATATGCATTAGGCGGCGGCTGTGAAATCTCCATGAGCTGTGATATTCGTATCTGTTCCGATAATGCAGTATTTGGACAGCCAGAAGTTGGTCTTGGAATTACACCAGGTTTTGGCGGAACACAGAGACTGGCTCGTATCGTAGGCGTTGGAAAAGCCAAAGAAATGATCTATGGTGCAAGAAATATCAAAGCAGACGAAGCTTATCGTATTGGTTTAGTAAATAATGTGTATCCACAGGAAGAATTAATGCCAGCAGCAAAGAAACTTGCAGCTACAATTGCAAAAAATGCTCCAATCGCAGTTCGTAATTGTAAAAAGGCAATTAACGAAGGTCTCCAAGTAGATATGGATCAGGCAATTGTAATCGAAGAAAAGTTATTTGGCGATTGCTTTGAAACAGAAGATCAAAAGGCAGGAATGGGTAACTACTTAGAAAAAGATAAAACAAAGAAGTTAAAAGTTGTTCCATTTAAGAATAGATAAAAATAGAAATTCATCATACGAGTTTCTTGGTATTTTAATATTAAGAGATTTACCAGGAATGGTTCTGGCATTTTGCTGAAATCCCCAGCCAGACCATTCTCTATGGTTAATTTTATATAATTTAGGAGGTAATCAAATGAAAGTAGGTATTATTGGCGCTGGAACGATGGGTTCTGGTATTGCTCAGGCATTTGCTCAGACAGAAGGTTATGAAGTTTGCTTATGCGATATTAATGAAGAATTCGCTGCAAATGGTAAGAAGAAAATTGCAAAGGGATTTGAAAAGAGAATTGCAAAAGGTAAAATGACTCAGGAAAAGGCAGATGCTATTTTAGCTAAGATCACAACAGGTGTAAAAGATATCTGTACAGATTGTGACTTAGTTGTAGAAGCTGCACTGGAAAACATGGCAGTAAAGCAGCAGACATTCAAGGAATTACAGTCCATTTGTAAGCCAGAATGTATTTTTGCAACCAATACATCTTCTCTTTCTATTACTGAAATCGGCGCAGGACTTGACAGACCAGTCATTGGTATGCATTTCTTTAATCCTGCAGCTGTTATGAAACTGGTAGAAGTAATCGCTGGTTTAAATACACCAGAAGAAACTGTTGAAAAGATCAAAGCTATCGCTACAGAAATTGGAAAAGTTCCTGTACAGGTAGAAGAAGCAGCAGGTTTTGTTGTAAATAGAATCTTAATCCCAATGATCAACGAAGCAATCGGCATCTATGCAGATGGTGTTGCATCAGTAGAAGGCATTGATAATGCGATGAAGTTGGGTGCAAATCATCCAATGGGACCTTTAGCATTAGGTGATTTAGTAGGTCTTGACATTGTATTGGCTATCATGGAAGTTCTCCAGGCAGAAACAGGAGATCCTAAGTATCGTCCTCATCCATTGTTAAGAAAGATGGTACGTGGCGGTCAGTTAGGAATGAAGACTGGAAAAGGTTTCTACGACTATACTAAATAAAAGTAGAAATGAAAAAAATAAAATGGAGGAATGGACATGGATTTTACATTAAGTAAAGAGCATGAAATGGCGAGAAAGTTATTTAGAGATTTTGCTCAAAATGAAGTAAAACCTCTGGCACAAGAGGTAGATGAGACAGAAGTATTCCCAAGAGAAACAGTAGAAAAAATGCAGAAGCTTGGTTTCCTTGGAATTCCAGTTCCAAAGCAGTACGGCGGACAGGGATGTGATCCATTAACTTATGTAATGTGTGTGGAAGAATTATCAAAAGTTTGCGGTACTACAGGAGTTATCGTATCTGCTCATACATCTTTATGTGTCGACCCAATTTTAACATATGGTACAGAAGAACAAAAACAAAAATACTTACCAGATTTAGCAGGTGGTAAGAAGTTAGGTGCATTTGGTTTAACAGAGCCAGGTGCTGGTACAGATGCTCAGGGACAGCAGACAAAAGCTGTTTTAGATGGTGATGAATGGGTATTAAATGGTTCTAAATGCTTTATTACAAATGGTAAGGAAGCAGATGTTTATATTGTAATTGCAGTTACAGGTATTGTAGAAAAACGTGGCAGAAAGATGAAAGAAATTTCTGCATTTATCGTAGAAAAAGGTACTCCAGGCTTTACCTTTGGTACAAAGGAAAAGAAAATGGGTATCCGTGGTTCTTCTACATACGAACTTATCTTCACAGATTGTCGTATTCCAAAAGAAAACTTACTTGGACCAAAAGGTAAGGGCTTCAATATTGCAATGCATACATTGGATGGTGGACGTATTGGTATTGCTGCTCAGGCTCTTGGTCTTGCAGAAGGCGCTTTGGAACGTACGATCGACTATGTAAAGGAAAGAAAGCAGTTTGGTCGTTCCATCGCTCAATTCCAGAATACACAGTTCCAGTTAGCTGATATGGCTACTAAGGTAGAGGCAGCTAAGATGTTAGTTTATAAGGCTGCTATGGCAAAAGCAACACAGAAGGTTTACAGTGTAGAAGCAGCTATGGCAAAATTATATGCAGCAGAAGTTGCTATGGAAGTTACTACAAAGGCTGTTCAGTTACACGGTGGATATGGATACATCAGAGAATATGATGTAGAACGTATGATGCGTGATGCTAAGATCACAGAAATCTACGAAGGAACTTCTGAAGTTCAGCGTATGGTTATTTCTGGAAACATTTTGAAATAAGGGAGGTACTTATCGTGAAGATAGTTGTTTGTATAAAGCAAGTACCTGATACAAAGGGTGGAGTAAAATTCAACCCAGATGGTACATTGGATAGAGGTGCAATGCTTGCAATCATGAATCCAGATGACAAAGCTGGTTTGGAAGCAGCATTGAGATTAAAAGATCAATATGGCGCAGAAGTTACAGTTGTTACTATGGGTCTGCCAAAAGCAGAAGAAGTGCTTCGTGAAGCATTGGCAATGGGTGCAGACAAAGGTATTCTTGTAACCGACCGAGTTCTGGGTGGAGCAGATACATGGGCTACATCTACAACGATTGCAGGAGCAATCAGAAATCTGGAATATGACTTGATTATTACAGGACGCCAGGCAATCGATGGTGATACTGCTCAAGTTGGTCCTCAGATTTCAGAACACTTAAACATTCCTGTAATTTCTTATGCACAAGATATTAAGATTGATGGGGATAGTGTTATCGTTCAGCGTCAATATGAAGATAGATATCATGTAGTAAAAGCAAAAATGCCTTGTTTAATTACTGCTCTTTCTGAATTGAATGAGCCTCGTTATATGACACCAGGCGGAATCTTTGATGCATATGCAGCAGAAATCACAACATGGGGCAGAGCTGACCTGAAAGATGTTGATGATTCCAACCTTGGATTAAAGGGATCTCCTACACAGATTGCAAAAGCTTCTGACAAAGTTAGAAAAGGTGCTGGAGAAAAAGTTACTCTTGATCCAGAAGAATCCGTTGCTTATATCATGGGTAAATTAACTGAGAAACATATCATTTAATAAACAAGAAAGAAAAGTGGTGAATAGAATGGGTTTAGAAGAATATAAGGGTGTATATGTCTTTGCTCAGCAAGTAGACAATAAATTAAGCGGAATTGCTTTTGAATTACTTGGAAAGGCAAAAGATCTTGCAAAAGATTTAGGTGCAGAAGTAGCTGCAGTATTAATCGGTTATCAAGTAAAGGATCTGGCAGATGAATTAGCTGCATATGGTGCAGATAAGGTTATTGTTGTAGATGATCCTGAATTAAAAGAATATAGAACAGAGCCATATGCACATGCATTGGCATCTGTAATTAATGAGTTCAAGCCAGAAATTATGTTAGTTGGTGCAACTGCAATCGGTAGAGATTTAGGTCCTCGTGTATCTGCAAGAGTTGCAACAGGTCTGACCGCTGACTGTACAAAGTTAGAGATTGGAGACTTCCCTCTTAATCCAATGCCAGGCCGTGAACAGAAACACAATCAGTTATTAATGACTCGTCCAGCTTTTGGTGGTAATACAATCGCAACAATCGCTTGCCCAAATCATCGTCCTCAGATGGCAACGGTTCGTCCAGGCGTTATGCAGGCAATTGATAAGATTGAAGGAGCAAAAGCAACAGTTGTAGAATTCAATCCAGGATTTGAGCCAAATGATAAATATGTAGAAATCTTAGATATTGTAAAATCTGTATCCGATACAGTAGATATCATGGACGCAAAGATTTTAGTATCTGGTGGTCGTGGTGTAGGTTCTCCAGAAAACTTCAAGCTTTTGGAAGACTTAGCAGCAGCAATCGGCGGAGAAGTAAGCTGCTCTCGTGCCGTTGTGGATTCTGGCTGGAAGCCAAAAGATCTTCAGGTTGGACAGACAGGTAAGACCGTTCGTCCTAATGTATACTTTGCAATTGGTATTTCTGGAGCAATTCAGCACGTTGCAGGTATGGAAGAATCCGATTTGATTATTGCAATCAATAAAGATGATTCTGCACCAATCTTTGATGTAGCTGACTACGGTATCGTAGGTGATTTAAATAAGATCGTTCCAGCTTTAACAAAAGCAATTAACGAAGCAAAGGCTCAGAAACAATAATAAAAATTGGTATCGAATGATACAGAATTAATAAAAACTGCCGTAGCATAAAGAAACCATTTTTCTTATGCTGCGGCAGTTTTTGCTCATTTCAGAGGAGGTTTTTTGTTATAACTCAATAGGAGGAGGATATGGAAAAATATAGTATTAGTAATCAAATGATACGAAAAGAACTTCGCTTTTCTGGAAAAATAATTCGAACAATAATGCCTTATTTTAAGACAAGTACTTTGGAAAAATGTAATAAAATAATGGATAAATATGCGAAAGGAAAGTGGCTTGGAAAACAAACGGTTATGAAAGAACATTGGATTAAGAGAGCAGACAAAAGTCAGTTACGGCTCTGTATTTGCATTCCTAAGAAACGAAAAAAATCGGTTCCAGGTCTTCTTTGGATTCATGGAGGAGGTTATGCAATTGGATTGCCAGAACAAGACTTTCGGTATATGGAAAAATTTGCTGTAAATTTTGGTTGTATTTGTGTATCTCCAGATTATCGACGTTCCATTGAAGCTCCTTACCCAGCTGCTTTGGATGACTGTTATCTGGCTTTAGTTTGGTTAAAAGAACATGCAGCAGATTATGATATAAATCCAAGTCAAATCTTTATAGGAGGTGACAGCGCTGGTGGAGGGTTGGCAGCAGCAGTGAGTTTATATGCAAGAGATAAAGGAGAAGTGGCAATTGCATATCAAATGCTGCTTTATCCAATGATTGATGATCGTATGAATACTGCTTCATCTGTGAACAATGATGCGCCAGTATGGAATAGTAAGTCGAATGAGGCAAGCTGGAAACTATACTTAGGTGATCGATATGGAACCTCGGATGTACCTGTTTATGCAGCTCCTGCTAGAGAACAAAATTATAAAAATCTGCCGCCCACTTGTGCTTTTGTAGGTACAATTGAACCATTCTATGATGAAACGGTTACATATATGAAAAATTTACACAAAGCAGGAGTAAAACTATGTTTTCGGGAATATAAGGGATGTTTTCATGCATTTGATCAGATCTGTCCTAGAAGTAAAGCTGCAAAATCGGCGGATCGATTTTTAATGAACGCATTTCAATATGCCGTAGAACATTTTTTTGCGGCACAGCCAAAAAAGAGATCATATAGTGGTGATTCAGTACGAGCAAGTAGCAAAGCGGATTATGAATATTAGTTTAATATGAAAGGATGAAGATTATGAAGTATAAAGAATTAAAATTAGAAGAAA
>DVHN01000136.1 GCA_018712075.1 Candidatus Fimimorpha faecalis | reverse complement strand
TATCTTTCATAAATATAAATTCATCAAACGAAATATCTTCCAGTTCTTCTTCCATTTGTTCCAAAACTTCTTCCAGCTTACTCCATTTTTCCTCGCCACTTTCCGTCTGTTGTTTTTTGTTACTCTCGATTTGTATTCTTTTTTCTTTTTTCGCCGCTAATTGATTATTTTTTTCCTGCTGTTGCTTTTTTAACGCATTAATCTCTTTTAAGCAATCGTTTTCCTGTTCCTTTAAATGGAATGCATCATTTTGATCCAACGATTGCTTTTCTTTTTTTAATACTCTTTCTTCTCGTTCTAACTCTTCATAATGTGTTTTCTCTATTTCCCGTTCTAATTCTAATTGTTCTAGTTTGTTTCCAAATTCACATTCCTTCTCTTCACATTTTCTGAATTGTTTTCTTTTTTCATTATAAGCAAAAGCTTTATTATACAGTACAATTTGATTGTATTGATGATACACTTTCTGGATCTGCTTAGCAGCTTTTACACTTTCTTTGGCTGCATCCAAATTTATTTTTAATCCATCCATATTTTCAATTGCTTCTGACATTGGACGCAAATCATCTTCGGAAAGTGTTTGTAAAGAACTGCTTAAAATATCATTAATGATACTTGGTTTAAACTCTTTGGAAAGTTTTGGAGTACGAAGCTGGATTAATAAATCTAACAATTCCCGATATTCTTCCATTGTTTCAAATCCAAACAAAACACGATTTACATATTGTGCGTATTCTTTTTGTGTATCAAATACTTTTCCGCCTTCCCCAATTCGATTTTTTAATTCGATTTTCGTTAAACTAATCTTTTCCCCTTTTTCTTTATATAAAAAGAAATCTTTTCCAATCCTTCTTCCATCTGTAATTCCAAAGTACCATATGTCCATCTTTTTGTTTTTTCTGGCACGCATCCCAATCCCAATTGTTGTATACATCTCACTTTCTATTCGTTTTAATTCCATATACAGATATGCGATTCGTTCTTCCCTCTCATCTCCCTCTTCCAAAAGATAATTTTCTATTTTTCTAGCTCTTGACCCAAATGGATCCAATCGTTCAGGACGCATATTTCCATCTAAAAGAAGTGGAATAAAACTTTGCATCGTAACGGACTTTCCTGATCCATTAGCACCTCGCAATAGCATTCGTCCTTGTAAGAAATAAAATTCTTCTTCATCGTAATACCAAAAGTTAATTAATCCTACTCGGTGAATTTCCCATTTGCTGTTCATAACTCATCCTTTCTTTTTCTCAATAACAAAGTCACTTGGATAACTACCTGTAAGTTTCCCTAATATTGGATTTACCCAAATATCCTCTTTGTGTTCTTCAATTAATTCTAGTTGTATCATATAGTTTTTTATTGTTTTAATAAATTCTCCTGTTGTCATTTCACGGTACGTTTTAATCATTCCTGCTCCAAAGCGTTCTTTACATTGTTCTACTATATTTTGAAATTTTTCTGACGGTATTTTGAGCCGCTCATCTGGCGGAATACAAAGCTCACCATTGTTTACTTTTTCATGAATGATTTGGGATATCAGCAATGAAATATCTGAAATTGTATTTTCTTCTGGAAAACACCGTCCCATTCCACAATGTTCTCCTAAAATTAGAAATGCACTCGTCCTATGTACTTGTAATTCACAATCAAGCATTTCCTCTAAATCGCCTTGAATCAAATTGCGATAGTGCCGAATATACGCAAAATCCTCTTCACTATCCTCTGTTTTGTACATTGCTGGAGACATTAAAAGTTGGCGATAGACTCGCTGTCTTCGTACAATTCCTCGATCTTCCTCCAAATCAATCCATTCTTCTTTCTGAAATTCGATAGGAGATTGATAATTCATAATATTCTGTGTAAAATTCCTCATAAAATACCGTGAAACGCCTGTATTTTCGTAGAGGACTTCATTTGTATTATCTCTCGCAAATCCTTCTTCCGTTCCATCATTTGTCTCCATCATTCCATTTACAATACAGAATTTAATTACTTTTACTAAATGTCTGCGGTAATGATATAACGTCCAATCAATGGATTCTTCTTGATAATGGCTTTGAATATATTCTGTAAGCTCTGATAAAACAAATTGTTCTTCCGTCTCTTTATCTTCTAAAAACATTAAAATCAAACAGAGAAATGTATACTCAATCTTATCCGAAAACTCTAAAATTCCCATCCATTTTTGCGGCACAGCAGGAAGTTTTTCCAATTTTATTAAATATGGATTTATAATTACCTGGTATCCTAGTTTTTCCGTTAGAAATCGTTTAATTGCTGGAAGTTCATCTTTTATTTTGTAATACAAATCTTTCTCTTTCGATTTTAAAATCCAACGTCGATCTAACAATGTTTCCAATACATTCATCTTTATTTTCCTTTCTTACCAGCGCAACTTTTATTTAAAGAAAAACTAATGTGTAAGCGGGCATTTGTAATGTTCCATCCGTGCAGTTTAAAACACAGGTTTTCCCTTTTTCTTCTACATAGTATTCCAAGCCATCTTCTGTCTTTGCACGGTGTTCTTTATTTTCCAATGCTTTAGAGAGCCACAAAAGGAATACATCTCTTACATGTGGTTCTATAACAGGAAGCGAATCAAATTCTAGTCTCTGTCCTTGAATATAACTTTGAAGAAGCATTCGTTGTTCTTGCAGTTGTTGAATCGTTTTTTTTCTTGTCTCCTCTTTTTCTAAACTATATTCAACAATTGCAGTCCGTTTTGTTTTTTCCCGATAGGTTCGTACTCTCGGTGTCACAATAATATTGCATGGATCTTCCTCCCATACACCACTATTGATACTTTCTGTTTTTCTTTTAAAATCACCATTTAAATGAAGTGGACGTTCAATCCCAAATATACTGGCTGCCAAACAATGTGCTTCTTGAATATCATTACATTTCGAAAACATCACTGCCAATTTATAATATTCTTCTTTTCGATTCGCCCCACTATTGCTTCGTTCGCTAATTCTAGCTGCATATCGGGTAATTTTACGAATAATTTCATTTGTAGTATCAAATACTTTTCCAACTTCAGAATCCCCTCCATTTTTTCCAATAAACCACTCCAATATACTCTTCCACCTTCCCCTTATTTTTTCAGCAATCTGTTCTTTTTCTACATCCATTTCAAGCCTTGGAATAGACCATTCATACTCTGTAATTCGCTCCAATATCAAATTCGTAAAACTTTCCTCTATCTCTTTTAAATACACTTCTATTGCAGATGCATTCATTTGGAGACTTTTTACAAAACTTCTTAAATATTCAATTAGCCGATCTTTAAATAGCAAAAATTCCTTTGTTTTCATCATTTCTTCTGCTTTCATACT
Organism: Candidatus Fimimorpha faecalis; assembly: GCA_018712075.1. Classification (GTDB taxonomy): domain Bacteria; phylum Bacillota; class Clostridia; order Lachnospirales; family Lachnospiraceae; genus Fimimorpha; species Fimimorpha faecalis. The sequence goes on along the minus strand of DVHN01000136.1, from coordinate 368 downwards.
ATTTAATTCTCTCATGTAATCCTGGTAGTTTTGATTTAACCTTACGAAATCATTATTTAGATCACTCCACCAGCCATATAACCGTTCATCGCTTTCCTGGCTTATGGAGGTTATCTCTGATATAGAGTTTTTAATCCGTTCCAAAAGCGTTGGCTCTAAAGAAGCTCCTTCAATAAATAGATTTTCTAAACGAATCACCATTCGTTCAATTTCCACAGTATATTCCGATAACTGATACCGAAACTTCTTATTTTTAAATTCTTCAATACTAGAAACTTTCTTTGTATCTTGTATTGTAACTAAATTTTTCCAGTTTACAAGCATAGTTAAATCTTGTTGGCATTGTTCTGGTGTATACTCAGCAAAAT
>DVHN01000135.1 GCA_018712075.1 Candidatus Fimimorpha faecalis | reverse complement strand
AGCTGAATCATCGTCCTCGCAAATGCCTCAACTGGAACTCCCCCTCTGAAATCTTTTCCAATTTGCTGTTGCACTTGACTTGACAAGTTGCCTGCAAGCTTTGTTTTGCATCATATGCCATTTTTTTATATTCTTCCATTGTGTTATTCAATATAGACTTGATTTTATTTTCATTTTCATACATAAAATCATAAGCTTGAAGCAACTCCTTTTTTGACATTAGATTTTTGCAGTCTACTACCAACTGATTGGGTAAATTCAAGTCTTTTGCAATTCCTCTAGACTTTATAGAATAACCCAGTGCAATTGAAGGGACACACATTGAATATGCGGATATCATAGAATGTGTTCTTCCACCCAAGAAAAATCTGCACTTAGAAATTATATATCTAATTTGCTGATAAGATAGTTCTGACATATCAAGTATATGCACTTTATTTGATTTCTCAAAATATTTCGCTACCGATCTTGATATCAATCTGTCATCCTGCCCTGGCCAAGTAACATGAGGTATTAGTAATACTTGCATCTCAGTATAATTAATAATATATTTAATTAGTTCAAATAGGTTCTCCGAAAATACAGTATTTAAATCGAAGCCTCCATTTACAAGATTACTAATATTTATACCTACGATCTCTGATTGTGAAAAGCATTCTGGCAATTCAACACTTTCGGGTTCAAGTACAAAAGCAGGATCTGGATATAGTTCTACATTTTCTGCTACGCCAAGTTTAAGTAATGCATTATATGTCAATGATTCTCTCGCCGTAATTTTGTCAAGAGCTTTCAGTCCATCAATAGAAGTTTTATCTAATAGAGACGGTTCTATAGACGCACCCCATAGCACTATTTCCCCTTTATTTCTTTTTTTCAATTCTTTTACAAACTCTGTGTTTTTCTGAAGATGATATTTATAACAATATAAGTCTCCTCCAGTAAGTAGAACCAAATCATTTGAATTTATTTTATTAATTAACGTTGAATAAGGATAGATATGTGACAGGTATCTTTTAATTCCAACCTTATTCATCACTTTATTTACTGCACGAGCCGTAAATGAGCCTATGCTATTATTAGAATATGCTCTCAATTCTCCAATTGAGCTGAGTCCTAGAAATTTATCTAGCCTCACTTCATTCTCATTAAAATCATATAGATATGTATTATACTTATCTAAAGATAATATTTTATTAGTACCTTTAGCAATTGCTTCACAGCCTCTATTACCACATCCACAATTCATTGGTAAATACACGCATATATTTTCCATTGATACATCATCCCTTCTTCCCTTTTAACACTGTATTCTATTATTGTAACAAGTATCTCCCCGCTGATAATATGCGATATATGCAATCGAAGTCCATAATAACACCGTATATTCAGGCGCTGTATATCTTTCCAAAACAAAGTCTTCAATAAAATAGGCTATCATTGTAGCAATAAAAGGAAGGGAATTACTATCTAATTTTTTATTAAATAGCTTTTTAACACCTGATTTTATAGGTATAAACATAGTGATGTATTGAATTATTGTTCCTACAACCCCGAGTTCACATAACCTTTTTAACACACCGCTTTCAGTGACTTTTATATATCCTGAGAATCTAATATCCGTACTACATGCGCCATGCCCAAATAGAAAAGCCTCTTTCCAATGATCTATTGACCACATCCAAATACTCATCCTTTGAACATTTGCGCTGTCGCCTTCCCAGTCAAATATCATCCTTATTCTATTCAATACAACATCAACATCCGCATTCCCTGTAGTAATGTTTGTACCAAGAATTAAATAAATGAAAAAAATCAGTAGTATTATGACTGACATGATTGTAATTAACGTTTTCTTATTAATTCCTCTGTTTTTATCGAAATAATGTTCACAGTATAAAATCGCAGCCATTCCTGCCGCATAAGAGACATAATATCCACGTGAGCCAGTAGTTAGAATGCCTACTGAAATGATTATCCACGCAACGAGATTAATTTTTGATTTCCCAGATCTGTATAGGTAAAAGGCACAAAATCCACAAAAGCAGAGAACTTCGGCAAGAATAAAATATGAACCCTGCAAACCATATGTTCTGACAATATATGCTCCGGCTTTTGTGATCGTACCAACCTCTCCCTCTACCCCTGACATTGGAAACATTTGTCTGCGATTTATAAACTCTAAGATTGATATTCCAGCATCCAAAACTCCAAATGCAGAGACCACACCCATTACTTTTCTCCAATTCACTCTATTCATGAGTAACGGCATAATTAAAATTGGAAACGAGTAAAATATATATGCAGTAAGAGCCATTGAGAATAATTCTTTTCCATTCAGTAATATTGCGTTTCCCAATATGTATACATAAGATACAATAATCCAAAATAATTCGATGCATCCAATTTTCCCTAAGTATTTTTTATTAATCAGAGTCAATACTCCCGCTATTGCCACCAAAAGCATGAATATATACTTGCATAATGGTGATACATAATTAATTAAAAACGGACGCATCAATATATAGAATAATCCTATATAAAAGCATATTGTAAATATTAAATTCTTTTTATGAATTTTAATCACCATAAAATTCTGCCTCATATACAACTATCAATCATTCTAATGATTTGACAATCTTTTTTTTAATTCATTTAAATACCCATGACCGAACTTTAAATCGGGCTCCATATAATTTCCTTCTCCCCATTCATTCCAAGATTTCAAGAATATTATCTTGTGTTCATCTTGCTTGTCTTTCACTTGATCCAATGCTTTATCAACAGCGTCACCAAATTTCTCAGGTGTTGAATTCACGTAAATTCTAGCTCCTTTTCCAGCTCTTGGTGATCGGTCGAATCGTGGAACAATTTCTGGAAATACATTTTCTTTTCTTTCAATAGGAATATAGAAGTTACTCATTAATTTCTCATAATCATATTTATACAAAAATTCAAAACCTAAATATTTAGCAATGCCGGCTTTAACTAATTTTCTAAAAGTCCCCTCTGTTTTCAATTCTGCATAGCGTGTTGTATCAGAACATATAGCATCATATCCCGTTGCTAAGGTTGAGTTATACCTTTCTTCAACATGAGACAAATAGTCAAATTGCTTTAAATTGAACCTACCAGTTGCAGATTCATGCCCCACAAAGAAAATTCCTTTAAGCCCGTTCTCTTTTGCCAATTTCTGCCATAACTCTATAAATCCTTTCCCATCCGGTATGTCATCAGGGTTAAAAATTAAGAATAATGGTTTTTCATCAACTGTGATGTATCTATGATCCTTAAAAGCAGGTAGTACAGCATAGAAATGCGCTATATAATCTTTTTCTCCCGGATAAGTTTGCTCAAATATAGTTGTATCCTGTTGAAAAGCTTTGTTCTTAATCCAAGTCTTATTCGTCCAAGAATGATTTGCCCAACCGAGACAAAACGGATAATCTGGTTTCCCGCTTTCAAGAACTTCATTAAATGGTCTATCCAATGTTCTTTTTCCATCACCAAACCAATAGTGCCAATAGCAGAAGCCCTCTACTCCACACTCGCGAGCCATTTCTGCCTGTGCCTCGCGTACCTCGCTTAAACGCAAATCATAGAATCCCAAATCAGCAGGAATCTGTGGTTGATAGTGCCCCTTAAATAAAGGTTTAGCTTTTGCCACGTTAGTCCATTCTGTAAAGCCTTTTCCCCAATACTTGTCGTTTTCCTCAGTTGGATGAAACTGTGGTAAATAAAAAGCAATCACACGTGCTCTCTTCTTGTTCATATCAGATTTCCTCCTAACAGTTCCACAACTTCCCTGATTACACCCTCGCCGCCTTTAGTCTTCGCCACATACTTAGCAGCTTCTCTTACTTCAGGCATAGCATCTGCAGGACAGCATCCAAACCCAACCATCTTGATTACTTCCAGGTCGTTTATATCATCACCAATGTAGCAGACTTTACTCAGATCAATACTACGTTCCTGGCATATACGTTTCACGGCCGCAACTTTGTCTTTGCATCCAGCTTCTAAGATATCGAGTTTCAATTTCTCTGCTCTGCGCCTGTTAAGGTCAACATTCTCACTGGTAACAATACCCGTGATGATGCCCTTCTGCCTCAGCAGAGCGAATCCCATTCCATCACGAGTATTGAACTTCTTAAGCTCGTCCCCACGTTCAGAATAGTACATTCCTCCATCTGTGAGGCATCCATCGCAGTCAGTCAAGAACATCTTAATTTCCGGAATCTCAACTGGCGCAGTAATCCCATTCTTCTTCATCAGAGCCTCTATAATCACCCAGTCGCTCGGTTCATCAATTTCAAAGAAAGTGTCCTCATTCATTTCCACAGCTTTAATACTACCGGAAACTCTATTCTGTGACTTTATAAGGTTTTCTTTGGGCGTAATGTAGAAAGCCCCATTCTCTACAAGGTAACCGTCAAACTCCTGTCTGCGAGGTCTATGGAACACATCATAATTTGTTGGATGTGTAAAGCCCTTCTCATCATTTGCCCAATGGAAACGTTTCTGTGGCACAACAGAAAGTACGCTATCTGCACCTTCTTCATTAAATGCTTCAAATCCACGATCCAGATCTGCGCTCTGAAGGAGTGGCGATGTGGCCTGTACAAGAACGATATTATCGAACTCATAAATCTCAGCAAATTCAAGCATGGCAAATTCTGTAGAAGCTGTGTCAGATGCTGACTCTGCGGATCTTCCAATCACCTCTGTCTTTGCAAACAGATCCCCTTCCATTCCAGTTTTAAAGGATTCTACGGTCTCTTTAATTATGTCGCTATCTGTTGCCACATATACTTTATCTATATATTTACAGCCACAAGCCGCTTTCACTGTCCAATATACAAGCGGTCTTCCGCTGATTGGCTTTATGTTTTTTAGAGGTATAGATTTGCTGCCTCCTCTTACCGGAATAAATGCTACATTCATTTCTAGTCCTCCCGCTTTATTATTTTTGCCGGGACACCAACTGCTGTACAGTTCGGAGGAACATCAGTAAGCACTACTGCTCCGGCTCCTATCTTTGAATTCTTTCCTATAGTGATATTTCCCAATATCACTGCTCTGGCTCCGATAAAGACATTTTCCTCTATTACAGGAGCATCATGTGTATCGAGTTTTCCTATCGTAACGCTGTGTTGAATTACCCCCCCCCATTATTCTTGAGTTTGGATTAATTACAACACCAAATGCGTTATGGCAAAAATAAGTATTTTCAGAGATTTCTGCAGACAGTGGGATATCACACTGGTAGATTAGTTTTATTAATATTC
>DVHN01000134.1 GCA_018712075.1 Candidatus Fimimorpha faecalis | reverse complement strand
TTATTTTTTAATTTACCTTTTTTATTTTCTTACAATTTTTTTATTATGCAACTATTCCATCAATAATTTACTTTGATGCCTAATAAAGAAAGGTGTGATTCTTTTGAAATATAAGAATAATAATTTAGAGAATTTTTTCTCATTGCAGCCTGCAATTAACAAATACAACAATCATTGCTGGCACTCTCTTATTTACAGCAGTCCTCCAGGGTATTCTTCTGCTTATTTATATGTAAAAACATTTTGGAAGATTTGTCTTCAAAACTCTCACCATTATAATTTTAAACCTTCCGATGATTTTTGCTTATTATACTCGGTAGAGGGAGAGGGAATTCTTACTTTTGAGAATAAAACAATCTCGCTGAAATCCAATTGTTTATATTTCTGGCCTTGTAAAAATAGTTATTTTATTGAAGCAGTTTCTTCTCAATGGAACTATAATTTAATTTTTGTCAATGGTGCAGAAATTATTTATTACTACAATCAATTTCAACCATTTTCCCAAACTAGCATTTTTATACCAGATCATTCCAAATTATTTCATCTTATTCAGCACTTTGAAAATCAGATACAAACCTTCCACTCTCCATTTCAACATATTTTATTTTTAACCAATTTTTTTATTGAACTAATAACAATCAGTCAGACACAAATGTCTCCACTGCAGGTTCCTAATTATCTTTTAGAGATACGAAACCAATTCGATCACCACTACGATCAATATTACTCTCTTGACCTTTTGGCAGAACAGTTCTCCATAAATAAATATAAGATTGTTAAAGAATTCTCCCATTATTTTGGAGTTTCTCCGATTAATTATCTTGTAAATTGTCGTATTGAAGCCGCTAAAAATCTATTAATCTCCACTAATGCGAAAATACATGACATTGGTTTTCAAGTTGGATACGAAAATACCACTCATTTTATCAATTCTTTCAAAAAACATACTGGATTAACACCTTTAAATTATCGTAAGGAATATTCTATATGAAAAAATACGGTTTTCGCAGCTTTAATAGCTGCGAAAACCATATCTCACGAAATAGTTTCTATCCTATTTCCCCCTATCTTTTGATTATTTATTTTTTTACTAGACGGATCTCAATTGCTTCAAGTCTTAAATTCTTACCCGTTGTACCAGATACTGCATTATCCTTTACCCAATTCTGCCAGCCTTCATTTTGTACATGCGTACGGTATTCTACGCTATATTTCTGAGCCAACTCTCCTGTCAGACGAATCTTGATTGCTTCTAATCTCAGGCTCTTACCCTTTGTTCCAGACATTGCATCATCAGATACATAAGCCTGCCAGCCTTCGTTCTGTACATGAGTAGAGTATTCTACACCACCGCTCAATCCATCTCCATTTACTTTGATTTGGATTGCTTCCAATCTCAGACTTCTGCCCTTTGTTCCTGACATTTCTCCGCCTGCTACATAGTCTTGCCAGCCATCATTTTGTACATGCGTACGATAACTGATCGTTGGGTTTGCTTCTTTTTTATTAGTCAGATAAGCATTATCCGTACTTCCAGGTGCTGCACCGCCTTTTTCTACGAGACGAATTTCGATTGCTTCTAATCTCTTGGATAATCCAGCACTTCCTGATTTTCCATCATTCACTGCCCATCCAAGCCATCCTTTATCTTGAATATGGGTACGATAATAAATGTCATACTTCTCTGCCATTTCTCCTGTCAGACGAACTTGAATTGCTTCCAATCTCAGGCTCTTTCCCTTTGTTCCGGACATTGCACCATCTGCCACATAGTCTTGCCAGCCTTCGTTCTGTACATGGGTACGATATTCTACACTACCACCAATTGTATTATTGTCCAAACGAATTTCAATACCTTCTAATCGTAAGCTTCTACCCTTTGTTCCAGACATTTCTCCATTGGATACAAAGTCTTGCCATCCATCATTTTGTACATGCGTACGATAAGAAACTTGAAGAGGCAATTCTTCTGGTTTTGTGGCAGGTTCAAATATTGGTTCGGTACTATTGGTATATACTGCCTGAATTGCATCATAATACAATGTCCCACTTACTTTATTTTGATCATCAATTGCGTCAGAACCTGGTATCGCATTCAACCATAGCCCAAAATTACTAATATAAGCCGCAGCTTCACTCGTCAAAACTCCTCGATCTCCCTTATCCACAAACTCGGAAAATGGAATCGTTACAAGCAACGGCTCCGTTGTACTCGTATACCCTTCATAATTATTTAAATATGCCTCGTACGAACCGCCATCCAATGTATTAATTTGAATTACGGTTTTTTGATTTTTTCCATCTGGAACGACCCAAAATTGTAACGCATTACAATCGGACCAATCTGCTTCATTTTTAATTGTAGCACCAGCCCATCCAGTGCTCGTTTCTGTATAGTCAAATTTTAATGCATACGTTCCATTATAAGACATATCTTGCGTTAAAGATAGCGTTAAATCACATCCACTATCTTTATTTACTGCCCAGCTTCCATTTAGTAAATTATCTAACCCATAATACGACTCAAAATCATCCACTAAGCGGTAATCTTTTTCTTCTTGTTCAATATTAAACATTACAGAAATTTCCTGAAGTTTTGTCTCCCCCGCATATAAAATTACTTTACCGTTTGCAGTCTCTCCCAGTTTTTGCAGATCTTCTTTTGTCAAAACAGCTTGTGCAATCTTTCCATCTACTGTTGTTGGAAGTCTCAATTCTTTTCCTTCTCCAACAACAGCAAACGATGCCTCCATTCCTTCTTTATTCATACGTCCACTAATGATCGTTTCATCTAAAACACGGCTTCCTGAAATTGGAGCTGTTATATATCCGCTAACATTATCCCAGGTTTTTTGAACGGGTGGCTGTATATTCTGTGAAGTTAAAATTTCTTTCTGATCGTTTGCAAAAATACTTTTCTCATTATTGTAGAATCGAATAAATTCATCCATCATTTCATGTCCATGCAGCGTTCCATCTTCTTTCACAGAATCTACGAATGGGGTATAATAGCTTCCCGTTTTGGAATAGTTGGACCAGATCATAAAATAGGAGCAGTTATATTCTTCTTTTGTCACAATATCTAAAATTTCTGTAAACCATTCTTTTCGCTTATTTCCTGTATCTGGAAGTCCTCCTTCATCCGAAGTAATTCCTGTTTCGGTTACTGCAAACAGTTTATTATGTTGTTTTGCAAATGTATCTACTAATTTTACTACATTTTCAAAATTTTTCTGGAAATTATATCCTTCTTCATCTGTAACTGGATTGGAGTCATACGTATCAAATCCGACCATATCTACATATTCATCACCTGGATAACGTTCATTATATTCTTCCAGAGAAGAGGCTTCGGAACCTGGTCCATACACATAAATCAGATTATGTACTTCTTTTTCATCTCGCAAATACTCTACTGTATACTTAAATACAGACTTATAAGTTTCTGCATCACAAAAAGCCTTTCCCCACCAGAACCAACTTCCTGTATTCTCATGCAATGGACGGAATAAAATTGGTCCATTCACTTGTTTTACATACTCCGCTACCATATCCAAATAAGCATTATAGCGATCGTGATACTGTCCTCCTGGAAGAATCTGATTCATACAATCTCCTGTTAAATTATAAGAATCCGCTTTTAAGAAATCATATTGATCATAAGTCTTATCAGATGTTGTTTCCTTTTCTTCCGAATAAGCAAAATTTGGCATATGTGCAGAAAGCGTCATAATCGCTCCCTGTGCAATATCTTCATTTGATAATAGAGCTGCTGCTTTTATATTTCCTTCTGTTGTATTTGGAATTGGTTCTTCTTCTGGATGACGGGAATTATACTTATCTGCAAATCCGTCAAACAGATTTCCACAATCTAAACCAACAATCGCAGAGATTGATCCTGTTAAGTCCTTTGTATCGGAATAACTTAACGCAGAAGTTCCTGCCTTCAATACCGTATCTTCCATATGCCCGTAAAGTGTAGATCCAGATTCTCCTACTGCTTTTAAGTACTGATAAACCGCTACGGTAGAAGCATCTGCATTAGAATCCACTAACTGAACTTCGTTTGCATAATCATAAGCAGTTCCGTTTACATTTAGTTGTGTACTCGTTCCAGTAAGTTCCGTATTCGTTTCCGCTTTTACTGTTGCATCCACAAAAATATCTTCTACCTCTGGTTTACTTAAACGAATATTGTCAAACCAAAGATCTCCTTTGTAATCCGTACTGTTTCCAACAATTAAAAATAATAACTTTTGAGGACGCTCTGTTTGAGCATTGGTTGGATCACATTGAAACGTAAATGAGGCTTTTTTCAATGTTCCATCGACATCTTCGGTCTCTGCTTGATTAATTCCACACATCTGCTCTTGAAAAACGTTGTCAGAAGCTGCTTTGATTGTCAGCTGTCCCGTTGTATAGGCAGAAGAATCATAATATAAGTCAAACGTTAATGTAGTAAATTGGGAATAATCAATTCCTCCTTCTTCGGAAAAACTAATTCCTGTCTGACTCCATCCATTGCTTACATCGTTTGAAAAATCCACACTAACTTTTAACATTCCCTTTTCTGGATCATAGCTGCATTCTCCTCCACCATTATAACTTCCGCCTGACCAACTATCATCATAAACCCAATTTTGCGTTCCATCTTCAAAATCCCATACTCGTTCCGAACCAGTTGTATCCACTGACATGACAGAACTATCGGAAGACGCTTGCGCAAAATTACCAGATGTTGCCATACTAATACAAAGTGGTATACCTAAGAGCATAGCAGTTACTTTTTTAAAAAAACGTTTCTTCATTCACTTTCCCTCCTTATATTGTTTATAGACAAAAAACTCCATGGAATTTTTCTTTTATATATTAAGAAAATGGACCACTCATAGATACTCTTTCCTATGAGCCATACATTTTTCTCTATTACCTACTATGTTTTATCCCTTTACAGCTCCAGCAGCCATTCCGCTATATACCTGCTTCTGGAAAATTAAGAATAAAATTAAAATTGGAATAATGGTAATTAATACACCTGCACAAATATAATTATACTGATTTCCATAAGGACCCGTAAATGTATAAAGGGCAGTTGAGATTGTCTTTAATTCTGCATTTTGCAAATAAAGATTGGACATATAGTATTCATTGTAAACACCAACTCCTTTTAAAACCAAGGATGTAACAATGGCTGGCTTTAAAAGAGGGAATAAAATCTTAAAGAATACACCAAAATAGGTGGAACCATCCATAATCGCCGATTCATCCAATGAGACTGGTAAATTCTCAAAGAATTGCAGGAAGATATAAATAGAAATAATATCTGTACCCATTAATACAATCATATATCCATATAAGTGATTGATTAATTTTAAGGAATACATAATCTGATAAACCGTTACCTGTGTTGCAATACCAGGAATCAATGCCGCAAACATAAATAAGTTTTGAATAGCGCCATTCCCTTTGAATTTAAAACGGTTTAAAATATACGCTAACATAGAACCAATGAAGATGGACACTGTTAAAACAACAACCAGTACAATAGCTGTATTTAAAAATCCACGCAGCATATTCGCTTGCTTAAACGCAATTGTAAAGTTTTCGAAGTTCAAAAAGGATTCTGGAAGATCCAATACAGAAGAACTATTATACTCATCTGTTGTCTTAAAAGCGGTTAAAACGCAGACACAAACAGGAAGTAAGGAAATAATGGATGCGCCAATTAACATGACATATTTAAATATGGAAAAGAATACACTACCTAATTTTCTTTTTTTCATTATGCAATCCCTCCTTTTCTTGCTGCTTTTTCTGCTTTCTTTCTTCTTCTTACTGCTGCTTTGGATTCATCGGAAGTTCCATCATCAAATGCATATTTAAAGAATAATTTTTGCGCAACGGTACAAATTACAATAATTGCCAATAAAACAATTGCCATCGCACAGGCCAAACCAACTTTCTGGTTTTCATGTGCCAGACGATTCATAATAACAAAATATGTACCTGTTCCCATTGTACCATTTGTGATAACATAAGGAGGCTCAAATGCACTCAAAGAACCACTAATGGAAAGAATTAAGTTCAATACTACGATGGATTTAATACTTGGTAAAATAATATAACGGAATTGATGCCACTTATTTGCTCCATCCAATGAAGATGCTTCATAAAGATCCGTATCTACTGACATCATTGCACCTAAAAACAGAATCATATTTTGTCCCAAATACCTCCATACCGATGTCGCAGCCAGTGAGATATTGTTGATACTCTTATCTTGCAGCCAATATGGAATGCTCTCTTCACTCATACCTAACATTTGAAGAAGGGAGTCTAATACAAATCCTCTTGCATAGAAAAATTTGAAAATAAATCCAACTGCAATACCACAAATTAAATATGGGAAGAACATTGCCCCTTTAAAGAAGGAACTACCCTTTATTGGGAATACAAGCAATGTTGCAAAAAATAATGCTAAACCTAACTGAACAACGGCTCCACCCATATAGTAAACGCTGACAATTAACGACTTAAAACAATCATCTCGTTGAAAAACTTCAATATAATTATCCAATCCCACAAACTCATCCAATGGTTCCAAATAAGTCATGTCATAAAAACTAAATTGAACCATTTTTAGAAATGGTAAATAAGTAAATACAACTAAAAGTAAAAGTGGTACAAACATAAATGTTATAATTACTAATGCTCTTTGTCCCTCTCTTGCTCTTAACCATTCCGAAAAGGTTCTTTTCTTTTTTAAAGTGTTCGATACTTGATTACTCATAAGTTCTCCCTTCTATATTACCCAAACAAAAGGTTACAATTCTGTAGATCTATATTTTTTTAAGCTTCCGTATTAATAAGATACTACAGGAAAAGAGGAACGGCTACAGAAATTGTAGCCGCCTCATCTTTTTACTCTTCCCACACTTCTACGCCAAGCTCTTCCTGTGCGGCGGACCATTTCTGGTTTCTTTCATCCATCATTTCATCCAATGTTTTCGATCCATACAAAGCAGCTTCCAATAATTCACATTCTGGATAGTCATCGTTATTGATACCAACTTCACTCTCATTATTTACTTCATCAAATAATGTTTCTTCGCCTTCTTTTGCAGGGTTATTTGGCAATAATTCTACGCCTTCAAAATCAGCTAATGCATCTGGAAGTTCCTTATCTTTCAAAGCTGGGATACTTCCTTCATCTTCATAAATAGAAGATTCTTCAATTAACCATTTCGTATATAACAGTGCTGCAATTTGGTTATCTTCTGTTGCTTGCTTATTAATACCAAATGCATAGTTTCCGCCAGATCCTGCATAACGTTTTCCATCTACTGTAATTGGGAATGGCATATATCCAACATCGTCTGGGGTATCTCCAGCATCTTTACATTGCTGTACTGCCCAAGAACCAAGTACCATTGTTGCAATTTCCCCTTTATTAATCATACCTTTGGAAGATTCCCAATCACTGCTGGCTGGATCATCTTCTACCAGTTTTCTTGCAACTGCTTCATACATTGTGTAATAAACTGCATAAGGTCCTGTCATATCATCTCTTTTTGCAAATGGATCTTTAATATGTACAATATCATTCATAAAATCTGGATCGCCCGTAGCAGCTACACCAATATAGGCATCCCATGCTCCCATTGGCCATCCAGCAGCAAAGTTTGTATAAAGTGGAATTGCATCCGTATTATCTTTAATTGTTTGCAAGTCTTCCAAAAATTCATCTGGTGTAGCAGGCAGTTCATCAATTCCAGCTTCTTCCCACACTCTCTTGTTGTATACGATACCGCCTGCAGTTCCTCCATTTGCTATACCATATACGGTTCCATCATAAGTTTTTTCTTGGCAGAAATTATAAATTTCATCCAATGTATCAAAATCACCAAGTGCTATAAAATAATCTGCCAACTGGTCTTTCTGCACGCTCGTTGGAATAAAACAAATATCTCCCCAGTCACCAGTTGTTAAACGCAGTTTCAAGGATTCTTCATAATCCGTAAGAGCTTCGTACTCAACTTTAATATTTGGATATAACTCCATAAATTCTTCTGCGTAGCCTTTGTACACAGTATCTACAATATCTGTACGATTTGTCAGGATTTTAATGGATGCTTCCAGATCTTTATAATCTTCCCCAACTTTAATCTGATCAATTGTAGGTACGGATGAAGAAGAGGAATCTCCCTCCTGTGTTTCATTGTTACTATCATTGCCACCGCCACATGCAGCCAATGATAATACCATACTTGTTACAAGTCCGAGACTAATCAGTTTCTTTGTTACTCTCATAATTTTCCCTCCGTTTTTCTTAATTTTAGCGTTTTATTTAAGCTGTTTTAATTATATCACGTTTAATCTATTTTGCAAGTCATATTTAACAAAAGAATACATTTCTGTTAAATATGACGTATTTTTTATATATTTTTTGTGCATATCTTACATGTATTTTTTAATTTTAATTTATTTTAACTTTATCTATACTTTATATTTTACTTTTATTTTTCTTTTTCTATTTTCTAAAGCTTATATTTCAAGTTAATATTAGATTAAAAAACTTAATAATGATTCGTATTTTGAATAAAATTTATAAATACATTGACAAATTCAAAAAAAACATAAATAATATTGACAACTTCTGCAAAAATACGCTATAATAATAAAAGACAAAGGAGTCATATGGTTTCATTGACTCCTTTTTTGCTAAATAAAATTAATTATAACTCTCCACATATCGATTTAATAACAAGGGGGTATCCTTATGACTGATCCAAAACAAACCGTACCTTTCGAACAAAATGATAACAAATCCACTGATACAAAGCAATTATCTGACACATGGCCAGATGATGCCTTAGCCGATTTAGCGGATTATATCGAAGAGCAGGGCGTTTATATACGTCAATAGCATTATTGAAATAATTAATTTCTAACTATTTATATGCAATGAAAAAGAGCATCCCATCTTATCTTGTCAGTCAGTATAAAATGAGATGCTCTTTTTTCTTATCTTATTTTCTTACAAATGCTGCGACTTTTTTATCACAAATCTGAATATGGTTTTTCAGCCATTCCACTACATTTTTATTAACAGCCTCTACAAATTCGTCGGTTGGACCCTCTTCTTCTTCCAACATTTCTTCTAATTCCTTAATTGCCTTTACAAACGCTGCATGTTGTGCTTTATGCGCTTCAATCTCTGGATAAGCAGCTTCTTCTTGCAGCCTTTCTTCTGCCGCAAAATGAAATTCCGTATAATCCATTAAAAATGCCAGTGTTTGTATCGCTACATTTTTCTTTTTTCCATTTTCCAAACTATCTGTTAATTTATTCACACGTGCAATTAATTCTTGATGTTGTGTATCAATTAATGAATTCCCCGTCTCCAAATTTTTGTCAAAAACAATAGCCATCCCCAATCCTCCTATTTCTTTATTCTTCTACAAAAACCTCTTTACCCAATCCACAAATCGGACAAACCCAATCTTCTGGAAGATCCTCAAATGGTGTTCCTGGTTCAATCCCATTATCTGGATCTCCTACTTCTGGATCATATACATAACCGCATGGTTCGCAAACATACTTCTTCATATCAATTACCTTGTCCTTTCTAGAGATTTATTTATCATTTGTTATTATATCCAAGCTTCTTAAAAAATTCCGTAACATTTGCAACATTTTTAATTATTTTTTATTTGAAATTTGAATCTCAAAGGAATAATGAATATCTTTCTGCGCATCAATATGATATACTTGTTCTACATCCGATCCCCAACTATCAATGCCGCCAACTCCTCTTACAGCTCCCATAATACATAAAACAGTTCTTCTAGGCAAAGGCAACTCTTCTTGATGGGTCGCATTCTCCAATTCTTCTGCTGTATATGGAAGACAGGAAAATGCAAATTTAGAATCGATTGCGGCAAACCTTAATGCTGTTGTCTTTTTTTCTCCATGACGATTGTCCAGCACAGCATTTCTATATACTTCTACCCATTCCGTATCCATATGCATTCCACATTCCTGTGGAACAATATAATTTGTAACGGGCAGCCCTGTTATCTGATAAATTCCCTGAACAGCTCCTTCTTTTCTGTCTGGATAAGTTTCACCTGACAGCCCTTTATAGCAATATCCTTCTGCCTTTGTAGGCATAATAAAACGCATTCCAAACACTGGAAGTTCTGGTAATCCCTCTTTTCCCTTATATTGGACATCCACTTTTATCGTTCCAATTGCAGAAACTTCATAGGTCACGATAACCTCAGTAGTTGGTACAGTAATCGTTTCATAATGAAATCGAACGGTTACCTTTTGTGCATATTCTTCTGCATGATACCGATTATTTTCAGGAGCAATCGGCAAAGGAATAACGTTGTCATCTACCAAAACTTCAATCGCTTTACAGCGAATAAATAAATCTGCACTCAGCCACATTCCAGACTTTAATGGGAAGCCACTTCCTCGGTCATTATCCGTTGTAGCTCTCCAAAAAGTTGGTTTTGGAGTTCGATACAGCCATTCTTTTCCATAGGCAACTAGCGACTCCATTCCTCCTGTCTGATAGGAAAAAATATAATGAAATCCATGTCCATGCAGTCCTAATGTTACATCTCCATATACAAGCTGCATTTGCTTAGTTGTATTTTCCATAATAATAGCTCACCTCCTGCATTGCTGGCTTTTCGGTTCGATCTGCAAAGACAATCCCATTTGCCGAAAACTCATAATCGGATGGCCGATCATCAAAATCCCCTCCATACCGAAGTACCTTTTCTCCTGTAACTTCATCCACAACCCAGAGTGCCTGATCAATAAAATCCCATATAAATCCACCTTGATACATCTCATAGCGATCCAATAGTTGGATATAAGATTTCATTCCACCTAAAGAATTTCCCATATCATGCATGTATTCACACAAAATAAATGGTTTTTTCGGATTCTGTTCTAAGTATGTTACAATTTGTTCTGGGGTTGCATACATACGGCTTTCTATATCCGAAATACAATCTTCATAGGTACGATTATGGAATACCCCTTCATAATGTACTAGACGGCTCGGGTCAGTTTCTTTAAAAAACTGATTCATCTTTTTCAATCCTTCCCCTGCATAAGATTCATTTCCTAATGACCAGAACAGAATGGAAGTATGATTTTTTAATACTTCAAAATTGGTTCTTGCACGATCCAATACAACCGCTTCCCATGCCTTTATACTTCCTGGTACATTCCAAGACGGATCTACTTTTCCCCACTTCTGCCAAGATCCATGTGTTTCCAGATTCGTCTCTGCCATAACATAAATTCCTTCTTTATCACATAGATAATACCAATCCGTTCGATCTGGATAATGGCAAGTCCGAACTGCATTCATATGATTTCTTTTTATACATTCCATATCCCATTGCTGTTCCGAAACGGAAATGCATCTTCCATTTTGTGCACTCCATTCATGCCGATTTACTCCATTGATAATGAGCCGTTTTCCATTCAAATAAATCACTTTTTCCCGAATTTCTATTTTACGGAAGCCAACCTGGTATGGCACAACTTCCACCAATGCTCCAGCTTGATTATAAACTTCCAATTCCAACTCATATAAATAAGGATTGTGATTATCCCATAAAGTGACTGGCTCAGGCATTTCATAGCATAACTGCATCTGCTCTTGCATCGGTGTAGATGCTTCAAGACAAGAATGGTTTCCATCACGTAAGCAAATCTTCACTTCTCCAAACTCTTTTACAGCAGAATTCTTTAATGCAATCTTCAGCTTGCCCTTTCTATCTTCCAATGACACTTCTGGCTTTACCCATAGATCTTCAATATGGACTTCTGGCTTTGCATAGAGGTTGACATCCCGAAAGATGCCAAAAAATCGGAAAAAATCCTGATCTTCCAAAAACGCAGCAGTACTTCTCTTATGGACTTCCACTGCCAACCGATTTCCTTTCTCCTTTATCGCATCCGTTAAATCAAATTCTGACGGAGTGAAACTATCTTCTGCATATCCGATAAATACTCCATTTAGCCAAACATACATCGCCTGTTCTACACCTTCAAAACTGATGTAAATTCGTTTTCCCCTCATCGTTTCGTCTAAATCGAATATTTTTATGTAGGAACCAACTGGATTATAATCCGCTTCACTGAACATTCCTTTTCCGTCCCAACCAGGAAGACTATACGCAGGTCTTCGGAATATATGTCCTTCCCAAGGGTACATCGTATTAATATAATGGAGCTTATCATATCCTGCTAATTCAATATGTTTTGGCACTTCAATCTTATCAAATCCAGAATAATCATAGTCCTCTTTATAAAAATCATTTGGACGCTTTTTGGCATTCTCACTATAATAAAACTCCCATACCCCATTTAAACATTGTTTCAAAGAACTTTTATCGTTTGAACATTCTTCTCTGTTTCCGTAAAATCGATGATCGCTATGTGCTGGGATCTGATTTACCCGAAAAACTTCTGGCTGATCCAACCATTTAATATCTGCCTCCATATCAATCTCCTTTCGCTCGTCCATTTTCTAATATTGATAGTTCAATGATATCATCTTTCGTTTCATTTGACCATGGAATATTTTGATATTTTTTTGTACTTTTCGTTCCAATTTATGTTATACTAAATATTAAATGTAAAATGATAGGAGGCGACGATATGGGGCATATTACCTCAAAAAATGCATACAAAAGTTTGGAAGAACGAATTAATTGGTTTACACAGGGAGCACCTGCTTCTGAGACATTTTATAAAATTTTACAAGTATTATTTACCGAAAAAGAAGCTCGTGTCATGTCCATGCTGCCTGTTCGACCATTTACAATCAAACGTGCGGCTCGAATTTGGAATACTTCTGAAGCAAAAGCAGAAAAAGTATTGGATCAACTATGTGAAAAAGCGTTATTAGTAGATTCTACTCACAATGGAGTCCGAAAATTTGTCATTCCTCCTCCAATGGCAGGCTTTATTGAATTTGCTTTAATGCGAACAAGAGGAGATATTGATCAAAAATATTTAAGTGAATTATATTACCAGTATATGAATGTGGAAGAAGATTTTGTAAAAGATCTTTTCTATGCTACGGAAACCAAACTCGGACGTGTCTATGTTCAAGAACCAGTTCTAACGAATGAACATACGAATCACATTTTAGATTATGAACGAGCCAGCCATATTATTGAAGAGGCGGAATATATTGGACTAGGACTCTGCTATTGCCGACACAAAGCCTACCATGCAGGTCATCCATGTGAAATTGATGCACCATGGGACGTTTGCCTTACATTTGGCAATGTTGCCCGTTCTCTTGCAGAACATGGAGGACATGCTCGCTTAATTTCAAAAGAAGAAGCAATGGATGCATTACAACGCTCCTATGAAGCAAACTTAGTGCAGATTGGAGAGAACGTTCGAGAAAATCCAGCATTTATCTGTAATTGCTGTGGATGCTGCTGCGAGGCATTGCAGGCTGCCCGCAGATTTGCACCTGTTCAGCCAGTTGCTACTACGAATTATATTCCCAAAATAGACACTCATACTTGTGTTGGATGTGGAAAATGTGCAAAAGTCTGTCCAGTTGGTGCTATTACAATGGAAGAAAATCCAGAGACTCATAAAAAACAAGCTGTTCTTCATAAAGAACTCTGTCTTGGATGTGGCGTATGCGCTAGAAACTGCAATCCAAAAGCGATTCACTTAGAACGGCGTCCAATTGAAGTAATCACTCCAGTTAACAGTACACATCGTTTTGTACTGCAAGCAATTGAAAAAGGTACACTACAAAATCTTTTATTTGACAACCAGGCATTTGCCAATCACCGTGCCATGGCACAAATTTTTGGAGCCATTTTAAAACTTCCGCCAATTAAACAGGCGCTTGCCAGCCAACAGTTTAAATCCATTTATTTAGACAAACTGCTATCTAGTCAATTAAATAAGCAGAGAGCAAAGCAGAAAAAAGAAACTTCTATAGAATAATACATCACAATAAAGCGGTATGTAATTTTTAACTTTACAGAATTTTATTTTCCCATAAAGTTAAAAATAACATACCGCTTTTTCTTTATCATATTGGAAGATCTCTGCGATGGAATATCACAATCCCAGCTACTATAAGTAGAATTCCTACAACATATAAAATACTACAGCCCACCCATGCTTCCTGCTTTCCAATAAGGAAATTATCTATCTGAAACAATGTTAATGGTGTAATCAGTCTCAAGTTTTCAAATTTTTCTCCAACTTGTGCAATCATCTGAACCAAAATGGAATAAATAATAACACCTGCTCCAATTCCTGTCGCTCGTTTTGAATCGTTACATAA
This sequence comes from Candidatus Fimimorpha faecalis, assembly GCA_018712075.1. GTDB lineage: Bacteria > Bacillota > Clostridia > Lachnospirales > Lachnospiraceae > Fimimorpha > Fimimorpha faecalis. The sequence continues at coordinate 16,730 of DVHN01000134.1, read as the reverse complement.
ACAAGATGGAAAAAAGCAAACTCCTGCAAAAAATACAAGCAATCCGAATAACCCTATATTGAGATTGAAGAATTCTTTTATTTTCATTTCATCAGGAAATAGAATATGACTTGTAATTAATATTAATCCAGTTACATAAATTACCATAAGAGCAATATATGTCACCAAAACAGCCGCCTGTGTTAACACAAAACTCCAACGCTTTTTTGGAACAGTTAAGAAATATACCATAGAACCATGATCTACATATTTCGCAACCAATCTGCCTGCTAAAATAATGATAAAAACTCCAGGAAATGCTACAAAAAGCATCCCATATAAATAGCCCGCTACAAATTCCAACAATGTAGTTCCCACATCTGCCATTCCAAATGCCGCAAATATCTCCGGCATACTCTCTGACATCATACGCAAACTATCTCCTAGTTTTGGATCAAACATCATTACAATCATCACAGAATACATAGTTAATACTCCAGCAAAAATTAGGAATAAAATAAAGTTTGCTTTCATTTCTCTGCAATACAACGTAACACGAATCATTTTTCTTCCTCCTTTAAGGAATAGAAATGCAAAAAGAACTCTTCTAAGCTCTGTGTGTGCACATTCATATCTACAACTGTATAAATAGCTGCTTTTTTTATCACCTCGTCCAGATCCATTCCTACATTTAAAACTACAGTTTCTTTTTCACACACCGCATTGGAAACTTCAGAAGCAAATGCAGCCGCCATCTCGTTCGTCTGAAATGTAATTTCCATAATTTTTTTCCGATTGGAACGAAGTGTTTCCATACTTTCTACTGCAACTAATCTTCCATTTCGAATAATAACTGCCCGATCACAAGTTTTTTCTACTTCTTCAAACATATGGGAGGACATTAAAATCGTCTTTCCTCTTTTCTTTTCCTGTAAAATCAAGCTTACAAACTGTTCCTGCATGAGCGGATCCAAACCACTCGTTGGTTCATCCAAAATTAAAATTTCTGGGTCTTGCATAAAGGCACAAACAATTCCAATCTTCTGTTTCATCCCTTTTGACATTTTTTTAATCTTCCCAGTTGGATTGAAATCAAATCGACTCATTAACTCCTGTGCTCGTCCCAGATCTTTCATTCCTTTCATTTTCGCTACAAATTGAATAAACTCCATTCCATTCATAGAATCAATAAAAGCTGTTTCTCCAGGAAGATATCCCAAATAATTTTGGATTTTATCTGCATCTTGGAAACAATCCATTCCAGCAATTCGCAAACTTCCAGAATCCGGTTTTATAAAACCTAGCAACTGGCGGATAGTTGTTGTCTTTCCTGCTCCGTTTGGCCCTAGAAATCCTAACACCTCTCCTTTTTTTACTTGAAAACTAAGATCAAAAACACCTCTTTGCCTACCATAATCTTTTGTAATATGATGAATCTCAATTAAATGTTCCATATGATTTCTTGCCTTTTGCGAAATATCCACCTACGATTTCTTTTACAACTTTAATGTGTCTGTCCAGTTACAATACCTTCTTCCTCTACTCCCAACACAACTGCTTCAATTGCATACTCCAAACTCTTTTCAATTTCATCCAAAGACATTCCTGGTGTCGTGGCAGGTTTTCCAATTAACTGACTTGTTGCAAATGGAACATGAATAAATCCTGCCTTTATATTTGGATACTTTTTCTGAGTCATATATAATACATTATACATTACGCAGTTACATACATAGGTTCCAGCAGTATAAGAAATACTGCATGGCAAGCCATGCTCCTGAACATGTTTTACCATGGCACGAATCGGTACTGTAGCAAAATATGCAGTATCTCCATCTGGCTGTAACGCTTCATTTAATGGCTGCTCTCCTGCATTATCTGGAATTCTAGCGTCCGCAAGATTAATTGCAACCTGCTCAATTGTTATATGAGATCTTCCTCCAGCCTGTCCTACATTAATCACAATATCTGGATTATATTTTTGAATTCCCTCTTCCACTGCCACAGAACTTTTGGAAAATACTGTAGGAATTTCTAATTTTATGATCTCTGCTCCTGCAATCTGCTCTGGAAGCATTTTTACTGCTTCATAAGCAGGATTCACCGTTTCTCCTCCAAATGGATCAAATCCTGTAACTAAAATCTTCATTTTGTTTCCTTCTTTCCCTCTTTATTTTATCCATCATCCTGATTTTTTTATTTGAAAATAATCATATAAGCAATCTGCACTACAATCATAATTAATGCCACTACGATCTGATTTTTAATTACCCCAAACCGGTCTTTCATATCTAAGATTGCAACTGGTACAATATTAAAGTTAGCAGCCATTGGTGTCAGCAATGTACCACAGTATCCCGTTGTTAATGCAACCGCCCCGATCAAAATTGGATCGGCTCCATATGCCAAAACAAACGGTGCGCCAATTCCAACCGTCATTACTGTAATTGCTGCAAATGCATTTCCCATAATTGCGGTAAATACAACCATTCCGATTCCAAATACAACAATTCCTAAATTTACATTGCCAGCTGGCACAATCATTCCAATAATTTTGGATATTACTTCTCCTACACCTGCTGCTGTAAAGATGCCTCCCAAACATGCTAAAAGCTGAGGAAGTAAGCAAAGCGGCCCCATCATGGACAAGAATCGCTCCGAATCGTCCAAAAATACTTTTGGCTTGTTATCTTTTGAATAGCACATCAATAAAATCATGGCAATTATAACACCGACGGTAATTCCAACAAGAGAACTAATATTTGTAAATAATGCGAACACCAATGCCATAACTCCCATACAAAGTGCTGGAACAAATATCTTCATACCAATTTTCTTAAACTGAGCTTTGGAATATTCTTTCGATGCAGTTTCTTGCTTTCCTGGTTTCACTCGCTTAAAGATTGCCGGAATAACCATAATTACAACGAGAATTCCTGTAACTTCAGGTGGCATCCAACGTCCAAATGCACAGGCAACTCCAAAAAAGCACCAAAATATCGCAGTTCCAATTCTGGAAGGATTTTCTTTATCCAATAAATTTTTCACACCCGCATAAAATGTGATAAGACCAATAATAATATATACGATTTCCAGAAGTTTATCACCTAAACTTATTGTTGAATCCATAATTTTCCTCCTCTGCCGTTTGTTCCATAATACTTTTTACGTAATCTCGTGTCACGAATCATAAAATAGATACATGAAACAAGCAGTGCAATTAAAGCGATTGGAATCGATACCTTCGCTAAATCAATTACCTCTACTTCATAACCAAGGGAACTCAATGTAGACTGAACGAGTAATGCTGCTGCTCCTCCTACAAATAACACTTGGAAGAAAAACCATGCAATATTTTCCATTGCCGATGCCATTCCCTTCACTTCTTCAATATACTCTTCTTTTACTTCTTTGTTTTCTGCCTGTAATGCACCCTCTGCCATAGGAATTACAACTGGGCGAATAAATCCTGCTACACCTCCAAATCCTACATTAAATGCACCAAAGAACGCACGCATAATTCCATATGCACAAACTAACTTTCCACTTGTAACACCTTTTAACTTACCAATTAATGCTGCTGCTGCCTCTCTTAATCCGTTTCTTTCCAACGTTCCTGTTACAAGCAAAATCATAATGAAAATTGTCATACTTCTGTTTGAAGTAAAATTTGAGCCAAGAATTTCTAAAAATCCCTGTACTCCGAGACTTCCTACAATTGCTGTTACAACGGCAGACACAGATACAATTAGAATCGAATCTAATTTTAGTGCAAATCCTACAATTACAACAACAATTCCAAGCAATTTTAACAGTTCTACCAGCTCCATAAAAAATCCTCCTAATTTTATTAAAGCAGATAGCCAAATTTTTGCTTATCTGCTCTTAAATTAATATTTATTATTGTATCTTTTATCTTTCAATTCGTCAAGTTACCGCATTAAATTTATATAGTATATTTTATTATTTTATATCTAACGCTCTCATTTACTCCTCGTTTTCAATTCTGGCATAATCGTTATAAGCATAGTAAAGAAGCTTGCACATCCTCCAATTAAATTTGAAATGGGTTCTGCCCAGAATACTCCATCTACTCCCATTCCTCCAAACATTGGAAGAATCACGGTAAGAGGAACGACAATAATTACCTTACGAAAGATTGAGAAAAACGTAGCTTTTTTCGCTTTTCCCAACGCTACAAAAACCGATTGCCCTGTAAATTGCAATGCCATAAAACAAAATCCAAAAAAATAAATATGAAGTGCTGGAATACCGTCCTTTACCAACTCCCCGCTTCCATCAAAAATCCGAATAAAAATCTCTGGAAACAGCCTTAAAATTCCCCACGACAAAATCGTATAAGAAAAACATGCAATCGTCACAAAAGAAATTGCTTTTTTCACACGATCATAAGCTCCTTCTCCATAATTATAGCTCATAACTGGAGATGCCCCATTGGTAATACCCATAACTGGCATAGTAAAGATTTCTCTGACCGAGTTTAACACAGTCATAATTCCAATATATAAGTCCCCTCCATATACTTGCAACGTCGCATTGCAGACAATTTGAACAAGTCCATTTGTAAATGCCATAATAAATCCAGATATTCCAAGCGATATAATTGACACTACTCGTTTCCACTTTATTTTCATACAATCTATTTTTAAACGCAGTTCTACCTTATTTCCAGTTAAAAACTTCATAACCCAAAGTGCAGAACTAAGCTGAGATAAAATTGTAGCAAGCGCCGCACCCCGAACGCCCATATGAAATACAAATATAAAAATTGGATCTAAAATGATATTGAAAACAGCCCCAATCAAAACAGTAAACATACCAATATTACCAAATCCCTGGCTATTGATAAATGGATTCATTCCAACCGAAATCATAACAAAAACGGTTCCTATTAGATAAATTTGCATATACTGTTCTGCATATACAAAAGTCGTATCACTCGCTCCAAATAAATATAAAATCGGCTTATAAAAACATAATCCAATCACCATTAATAAAATACCTGTGCCAACTAACATGACAAAAGTATTTCCCATAATTTTTTCTGCCTCTTCTTCATTTCCCTTTCCACGTTCTATTGCACAGAGCGGTCCTCCTCCATTTCCAAACAAGTAGGTAAACGCTGTAATCAACGTAATAATCGGAAAACAAAGTCCCACTCCTGTTAATGCCAGCGTACCAATTCCTTCAATTCTTCCTATGTACATTCGATCTACAATATTATAAAGAAGATTTAAAAACTGTGCGACTGTCATAGGCACTGCAACTTCTAAAATATTTCGATATACACTCCCCTTTGAAAAATCTGTCTGATGTGTTTTCACACGACCACCTCCATATGTACTGAAAAAGCCATTTTATCCACAAGCGTATAAGCATATTCTATACTATACGCAACGAAGCACCCTGTTCAAGATTTCTCATAAACCGTTACTTAAAACGTTTCGTAATAACACTTACAAAAAATCTTTTATCAGGATGCTTACCTGCATAGATCTATTTTACAATAAAACAAAAAATTCCACAATGACTTTTATGTAGACTAGAGATTCTCAGCCTACTTTGCTTCCTACTTACTACTTTTTCCATGAATCATATTTATGATACCACAGATAGCTCCAAATAGAACACCTGCAACTGGCCATATAATCCATGTTTTTTCCCAATCCATCGTACTTAAGCTAAACCACAAATAAATTGCTGTTATAATACACCAATAGACACCTGCAACTGGAGAAATTTTCTTTTCTCTTTCCTTTTTTTCTTCTGTATAATCCCCCTCCTGCAATAATTTCTGATAACTTCCAGAAATCATGCCTGACCATACAAATAAATAAACTGCCGCACTTACAATAATTAATAGCAAGTCAACACAATAAACTAAAATTAGCTCAGACGCTTGAAATGCTGCTGCTATCAGTAATGGAATCGCACTTATAATACATAATGTAACCCCAACTGCAACACAGATTCGATGTGTGGATTCAAATTCCTCTTTTTTCTTTCGTACAATCCCTTCCACACCATACTGTAAAGAAAAAACTTCCTTTTCTAAGTACTCATACTTTTCTAACTGCATTCCATTCAATATGAATGACGCAACTGCTCCTCCAACAATTAGCAGTAACACGATAACTCCAATTCCTCCAGCAGTATCTTCAGAAAATCCACCATAATACTCCGACATTCCTCCCAGCAGAATCAATACAACTGGCGAAAAAACGCAGGCTGTGGCTGCAAGTGCAAATTTCCATGCCATTTTCGTAGTTAAGTCCATAAATCGATTTGCTTCTTCTAATGAAACCATTCTAATTTTATTTTCATATTTTTCATGTTCTGGATCATTGTCTTCATATTCCAGACTATCTTTTAACAGAAAGTCTGTACTTACATCAAAGATTTGACTTAATTTAATAATCTTATCTAAATCTGGAAGAGAAGATCCACTTTCCCACTTTGATACCGACTGCCTGGATATATCCATTTTCATAGCTAATTCTTCCTGTGACCATCCATTTTTCTTTCGAAGCATAATTAATTTTTCTGATAAAATCATATTTGCTCCTCCTTTTCACTTATTTTAAAAAAAGTATAGCAAAAAATCCATTAGACAGCCACCAATTATACTTGAAACTTTGTCAACCAACAGTTGCATTTTCCTATTTATTTCTCAATCCTACACTTATTACCGCATAAATTCGGGGATTGGGCAAACTTCAGTATCCATTATGATACACTAACAATTCCAGCTAACACATTTTTATAATCTTCATAGTTCTTTTCCAGCAGTGTAGGTGTATCCAATCCATATGGACATTTGGACGCACATTTTCCACAGTGAAGGCATGTCTCAATTTTTTTCATATTTTCTTGCCACACTTCGTTTAACCAATTTTGGGAAGGAGAACGTCGAAGCAACTGAATCATTCTCGCACAAGTAGAAATCTCAATTCCTTGTGGACATGGCATACAGTATCCGCATCCACGACAAAAGCTTCCAGAAAGTTCTTTCCGATCGTTTTCGATAATACTGCGAATTTCTTCATTTAATACGGGTGGATTTTCCTGGAAAGATAAAAATTGCCTCAATTCTTCTTCCCTTTGAACTCCCCAAAGTGGCAATACCCCATCGTATTGATCGGCAAACCAATAACAGACATCTGCTCTTGTCAATAATCCTCCTGCCAAACCTTTCATTCCTAAAAATCCCATACCAGCGTTTACACAGTTTTTCATTAACTCAATTTCTTTTTCTGTGGAAATATAGGCAAATGGATACTGCAATGTTTCATACAAACCACTATCAATTGCTTCCTGTGCCACATGGAGCAAATGTGCGGTTATACCAATATGACGAATTTTCCCTTCTTTCTTCGCCTCCACCATTGCATCATAAACCCCATCTGCTTCTCCTGGACGAAAACATTTCGGAGCACAGTGAAGCTGATAAATATCAATATAATCCGTTTTTAATTTGCTCAATGAAGTTTCCAAATCTTTTTTTACCGCTTCTCCTGTCTTAGCTGGAGTTTTTGTCGCAATATAAATGTTTTCTCTTGGAATATCCGCAATTGCTCTTCCCAGTTTTTCTTCACTGTCGGAATAACTTCTTGCCGTATCAAAGAAGTTCACACCACCTTCATATGCTTGATGAATCAACTTAACGGCTGTCTCCATATCGACACGCTGAATCGGGAGTGCTCCAAATCCATTTTTATTTGCTATAATTCCTGTATTACCTAACTTTACTGTTTTCATCGTGTACCTCCCATTTCTGTACCTTACTCTTCTTCTGGATACTTTAATCCCCAATCATTACGCAGTTTCGTCATAATATTCATAACATCTATCGTATAATCCAAATGCATCGGATTTTCTGAGTCAAACGGATTTCCCTGTGCAATCGTCTGCTCCATATCATTGACCTCATAACACAACGCCAAAACGCTGTCTTGTTCTTGAATTACTTCTTTTTCCGATGAATCCGTATAAGTAATCACCGCTTCCTTTCCTCTTGGATAATTATAAATCTCAATATATCCCTTTTCAAATGCAACCATTCCACGCTTTGGCTGTTTTGCACGTAATGACAAAGAAACCGTTGCCATTTCCTGTTTCTCATTCATCAATAAAATTCCAGCCTGCTCATCCACACCAGTTGGAGCTAATTTCACCTGTGATACAATTTGATTTGGTGTTTCCGTCATAAACCACCGAACAAACGACAGTGCATATACTCCAATATCCAACAATGCACCACCAGCCAGATTTGGATTAAAAAACCGGTTCGTCCCATCATACTCCTTATAACTTCCAAAATTCATCTGGATAAACCGCAGTTCCCCCAGTTTTCCAGTCTTAATAATCTGACTTAATTTCTTGTAAAGCGGCATATGATAAATCGTCATTGCCTCTGCCAAAACCAAATTTTTTTCCTTTGCCAGTTCCACTGCCTGCATCAATTCCTGTGAATTCAGTGTGACTGACTTTTCACAAAGCACATGTTTTCCATGCTTTAATGCTTCCAATATATAAGAAATATGAGTATTATGTGGTGTAGCAATATAAACAACATCCACATCATCATCTATAAACACATCTTCGATTTTCTTATATACGTTTGGAATATGATATTTTTCGGCAAATGCAACGGCTTTTTCATAAGTTCGATTTGCTACCCCATACAGCGTTGTATTTTTTTGCTCCATCGCTTGTGCTATCTGCTGTGCAATATCTCCACATCCTAAACTCACCCAACGATACTGTTTCATTGAAATCCTCCTAACATTAAGAAATCATTTTGTAAAGCTTTGCTTATTTTTATTTTAAAAGATTTCAATTCTTTTTACAATCCCTTTTCTATCCCAGAATTCAACATTCCATACCCTTGGAAAAAATAATAAAAAAAGTAGATTTTTTCCTATTATCCTTTAATTTTTGATATGAGACAACATATTCTTGCAATCAACCGTTTTAATTAAAACTATTATAAAACCAATTCCAACGATTCCCCATATCATTTGAATGATTAAAATCAAATCCCAGACTTGTTCCCAAGCCCTTGTTTCATTTTCCCAAAACGGATAATAAATTTCATTTTGTTTCATCGAACGAGTGAAAAAATCTGGCAGTTCTTGAATTCTTTTTTTTATTGAAAAACGATCACTATGTTCCACTAACTCTACATCATTTTCTGAGAAAATTGCTTGTTTTTTTATTGTAGTAAGTGCAAATTGCTGAATCGGGTTTGGCATAATAATTTCATAACATGTAATTCCTACATTATCTCGGTGTTTTTTTAGTTGATCATATGCCAAGTAAATTTGGCTTTCTAACGCACCTGTTTTTTCTAAAAATGGATTTCTCTCCAGTTGTATTACACCACTAATAGAGTAAGGCTCTCCTTCTATTTCTACTTCCATTCCTTCAACATTCAAAGAGCCAAATAGTTTCCATGCCGCAGTTTCATTTAGGACAACCATAGGAGTCGTGTTTTTATTGGAATCAAACCATGTACCTGTTTTTAATACAAACGGATGAAAGAAAAAGAAATCTCCTCCGACTCCAATTGCCTGCATCGTTTCGGTCATTTTCTCTCCTGAAACAGTGAGTTGTCCCTGTGTACTATAGGCGGAAATCCAATCCTGTTCTGCCTCATCCGTTCTTCCATTTTGTTGTAAAATAACGTTCATTTCTTCTTCTGCTGTCTGGATTTCCTGTTTTGATATTTCCCGATCTTTTGAGAAAAATGCACGAATTTGAGCATAATCTTGTTCCTTTGACCAATGCATTGCTAACGATTGATCTGAACACTTCGTTTTCATCCATTGCTGAGAGAACCATAAACCGAATCCAACTGTAAGCCACAATACAGTAAAGCTTATCATTCTTTTCCATCTTTTATTCATAACCTGCTTCCTCTTCCACTATTCCATTAACCGCACTTGTTGTCCTCCTTCTAACGGAAGATTTGATGTAATCACTACATACTCATTTCCATATAAAGCTCCCGAAACAGCTGCCTGTGTATCATCCGACGCTTGTACTGTAACAGGAATTCGTTCGGTATAATAGCGATTTCCAAGCGGACTTGTTTTCGTTTGTATCGAAAGAAGGAAATTACCATCTTTATCACTTTGCAATGCACTGAGTGGAACAACAAAATCATAGCTTCCCTGATTTTGTTCAATTGCCAGCGTTATCATTTCTCCACTCGTTACTTCACCATTTAACTCAAATGTCAACAGACGCATATCTTCCGAAGTTTGGGTTCGTTCTTCTGATTGTGTAACTTCCTGCCCTATAATCGTTTTTAATGTCGCAGTAATATTTTGCAAATATCTTGGACTTACAATCACAGCAGTATCTCCCACCTTTACTTCTGCCGCTTGAGATGCTGGCACAGAAAAACTCACTTCCATGACTTCTCCTTCTTGTAAAATAACTGCCATGGATTCTCCTGCCTGAACCGTTTCTCCCACCTCGGCAGTTACTTGCTGTAAGATTCCTGATACTGGTGCCACTAATTCCATTCCTTTGGTATTTTCTTCTAATTCCTTTATCGTTTCTCGTTTTCGAGTTATTGTTCTCCACTGTTTTACAATATCCAATTGTTTTAATAGTTTCGCTTGAATCGTATTTTTCTCCTCTGCTTTTGCTGCTTCCATCTGTGCCATACATTCTGCTTCACTTAACCCAGATTCTTCTAATTTTTTCTTTTCTTCACTAGAAATTCCACTCTCCACTACTAATTTTATGTAATCAATTTCTAACTGCTCCAATTCTTCCTTCTGCTGCTTTAAATCTACTTCCTGTTCCGATTGTACTACAAATAACACCTCCCCTTGTTCCACAGTATCTCCTGTTTGTTTCCTTTTCTCCTGAACAATTTGTGTATTTTCTGCTATTATCTCATGAGATTCTTCCGCTTTTACAAATCCACTTCCTCTGACTTGCTCTTGAATCACTCCTGACTGAATCTGCTGCATTGTCACTTGAGGAAGTGTAGCATTCATAATCGTATTGGAAAAAAAGGTAAGCAAAACCAATACAAACAGAAAAATTCCAGCAGCTCGTCTGATCCATTTCTTCCTTCTGCTCTGCTCCATAATTCCATCCCTTTCTGCTTTATTTTATTGATCCTTGTGACGCAATTCCATCGATCAAATATTCTTCACCGTATAAAAAAATTAACGTAACTGGAATCATATAAACAACTGCCGCTGCAAATGCAATCCCAATATCTTCCATCTGTATTTTCGATAAAAATACTGACAATGGGTAGAAATCCGCATTGGAAAATAGTACAACTGGCTGCTCAACCATATTCCAGTAATCAATAAAAACTAAAATTGCACAGGACGCAATTGCCCCTTTACAGATTGGAATAATGACACGACAAAAAATCTGCCATTGTCCTGCCCCATCCATTTGAGCAGCCTCTACAATTCCCCAAGGAATTCGTCTCATATACTTCGTAAGCAAATATACACTAAATGGAGAAAATATTCCAGGAAACCAAATTGCCCAATTCGTATCCAATAAATTCATCCACTTAGCAACAAAATAATTTGGCACCAATGTAACTTGATATGGCATTAACATTAAAACAATATAACTAAAAAATACAATTGCCATAGCCTTCCCTTTTGTATTCGCAAATCCATACGCAGCCATACATCCTACCACCAACTGGAATACGACAATTGGTAGCACCAAAAATAAAGAATTCCAAAGTTTAAACAAATAATCTGGACTTTTTAGTAATACCGTAAAATACTGCTGTAACGATACCCAGTCGGGTATTAGTTTCAAATTAACATTCCCCATAGCCAATCCACCTGTTGTTTCTGAAAAAAGGACTCCATAATTCGACTGAATCTCTCTTTCTTCCATCAATGAATTTACCACAGTAATAATCATTGGCATTACAAATAACAACGCAATTCCACCTGCAAATGCTGTTAGAATAACCGATACGACTTTTCTTTTATATTTGGAAATTTTTACTGGACTCTTCATCCTTCCACATCCTTTCCAAACCAGTTTTCTGCCAAAAACAAAACTCCGATTATTATAATCATAGCGATTGAAATTAAAACTGCTGCTGCGGACATTTTCTGATAGTCTAACGTCCGAAATGTATTATTAATAAAATGCTGCAATAAATAAAGCGATTCATATGGATAATCACCTGTCATGATATACACTTCCCGAAATACTTTAAACGAATTTACAAACGACATTAATGTGACAAAAAACAGCGCAGGAGATAAATAACGCAGTTTTATCTTAAAAAATAGCCGCAGAGAAGAGGCTCCTTCCAGCACTGCCACTTCTACCGCATCTTTTGGAATGGAACTAAGCGATGCTAGAAATAAAATCATATTGTATCCTAAATTTTTCCAAAGAAATAATAATAAAATCACAAACTGACCCGAATTGGACTTTAACCAATCGACGGATGTTTGAAACCACTCATTCCATATCCCATGATAATCAAATAAAATCCTCCATACTAGCATCACAGAGGCAACTGGTACCATCATCGGACTCAATAAACAAGTTCTTAACTGACTGCGAAAGGCAATCTTACAGTCTAACAATACTGCAAGCCCCAGTGAAAGAATTACCGCCAGTGGAACCGCTTGCAGTGAAAATAAAATTGTATTTTTCACTGCAATTTGAAATGCCTCATTCGATATCGTTGTAATAAAATTTTGCAAGCCAACAAACACTTTATTTACTGGATTATCCAACAAAGAATACCAAATGACTACCCCAAACGGAACAATAAAAAATATTAAAATTCCAATCCAACTCGGCAGAAAAAACACAAGATATCGTTTGCTTCTTGCAAAAAAACGAATATTTTTTGCTCGTCTCTTCATCCCCTCACGCCTTTCCATTCCATCCTTATAACGCTACATACTTTCTTTTATATAGAGAGAAATTCGATTTTGAATCAGATCAATTACTTCTTGCAAATTTCTTTGATCGGAAAAATAAGCAGCGGTTTCTTCCAGAATAATCTGATAAATCGTCTGATCCATTCCTTTTATTTTAGTAGTAGCATGAATCAAGGCTTCCAATTGCTCAATTTCCTGTTCTGTTGGATAGCCAAACTCAAAATTCCATCCACCATAAGCATTTCCAATTTCACTCTTTGCCTGAGTTTCATCTTCCATTATTTTTTGATAGATCATTTGCCGTGCCTGTTTCATAATTGGAAGCCCACTACGATAATCACGATTCACAAGATCATTTTGGTATTCTTCACTGATAAAGTAATCCAATGCCTCCCATGCATCTTCTTTTTGCAAAGACTGCGTACAAATCGCCAAAGAAATTTCTGGATCAAATACTGCTCCAATTCCATCTGTAACAGGGAATCCCATCAAAGAAACAGGTTCTCCAAATACTTGTTTTGTAATGAGAAAATCGGATAATGTAGCATCAATCACTAATTGATCTTCAATTAACACATTTCCCGAATAGATTTCATTTAACGCATCCAAGTCTTCTTGTGCAGAATCAGGAAGTGTCTTCGCATACTCTAAAAATATTCCAAAAGAATCACCTGAAAAATCACAGTCTCCCGTTTCCCAATTTACAAACTCGTCCATATTATACTGACAAACATATTGAAGAAGAGATTCTTTTGTTTCAAAACAATATAGTCCCATTTTAGGATATTGATCGATCAGCTCCTGCATCTGTTTTGGAGTCCACGAAAATCCATTGCCCACTTGTGAAGTTCTGCCCATCATCGTATTTAGTTTGAAACTTGGAATCAAACTATAAAGCTTTCCATCCACTTCATTTGCCTTCCAGACTTCCTTTGTATAATCATCTTGATTGACTCCCTCATCCATCCAATCATATAAATTTTCTAATATTCCTCGTTTTATATAAAATCGAGGGGATGTTGTCATACTCAGACTCTTCATATCTAATAAATCCCCTGCATTACCTGACAATAGATCTGCATTTAAACGCTCCAACGCATCTTCTACTGTAGCCCCTGTTGCATATGGATCATAATATTGTTTTAATTTAATTGCACATCGGTCATGATTTTGATTAAACACTACAATCTCATTCTTTAATGCATCATCTGCTTGCAGCGAAGCCAATGTCAAAATTACAAACTCTTCATTGGAGGAACTTTGTTCTTGTGTTATTTGAAGCAATTTCAAATCTGCAACCCCTTGACTCACTCCAATTATTTTATTTTCTGATATCGCTTGGAACGAATTCCATTCATTAAAATCAATTCCCTTATCAAGCCATCGGAATAACTCTACAGCTTCCCTGCCATCCAGATAACACTTCCATAATCCATCTTCTGTCGCAACGAAAACACTATCATCCATTCCTCCAAAAATCTTTTTCATACCCGTTATAGAAAGAGAAATTCCCTCCTGATTTATGACTCCTGTATCCTTTTGTACTTCATATATTTGAACAGTTCCATCGTCTGTTATTTCATAAGTATAAGCTGTTTTCCCATCAACGAAAAAAAGTCCCACCGTCTGTTGTGAAACAGGAATTGCTTTCTGCATTTCCCCAGTTTCATCAAAAACGAGAATTTGTCCTTCTCCGCTTTGAGTCTTTCCTAATAGGAAAATAGCCCCCTGATTATCCGAAAGCAAATGGCTATATTGGGTTGACCGATTTGTCAAATCATTTAATGATTGCTCCTTCAGTACCGTACCATTTGCATCAATCTGAACGAGATAAGACATTGCATCCGAACCATCCGAGCTTTGCATACTCGATATATTATTGGCTAAAACCCAAAGACTTTGTTTCGTATCAATCGCAGCCTCTGTTACCATATAATGATTCAGACCAGAAATAGCAGTCTCTTGCTGCAATCCCCCATTCTCATCAAATGTCATAAGAGAATAATTTAGTTGCTTCGTTGCATTGTCCCCAATATATCCTAAAAAATATAAAATTCCATTTTGTTTCGTGTATGCTGTAATATTATTTTGATTTAAATTCAGATCTCCCTCCTCAACTTGATAAGTAACTTCACCCCCTCCTGTACTTCCCTGTGCTTCTCCCAACGAAGCATCCCGTGAATCTTCATTCCAAGAACATCCCGAAAAAGCCAACATAATAGCAACAATAATAAACAATTTACATAGCCGTTTCATCCTTACCTCCTAACATCATACAAACAATTCAAAACACTGTAGTTTTTAGATACTTTCATTCTATTTTGTCCTTATAGATAAATTATGAATAAAACCTATCAATTTCCTTACGATTACCTAACTTTTTTCTTAATCGAGTAGGGAAGATTTCATCTACCTACTCGATATGCGATTTGGCACATACGATACCATCCCAACTATCCAACGTATGTAGTCTCTCTGGATGAGTTCGATATGAGCCGCAACGGGATCAAGCACCACAATATACGTATTTCCTCTTAATGGAGGAATGGAACTAAACAAAACGTCCGCCACAGAATATAGTTGTGACGGACATTTTGTATTTAAAGACATATATATTATCTAAAATATTAGATAAATCATAAATCACAGCTGGTATATCTTGCATATCCCATAAAATATAATACTTATTTTCTACTATTTCTTTCTCTTTACCAAAAACGGCAATTGGATTTCATTGTTTATTTACTTCATCTTTAAACTTCTTCTTTCCACTTTTTAAGGTTTTTCAAACGATTTGGATTATGACCAGTTTCAATATAATGCGTTAATTCTCCACAAGGTAATTTATCACACATACCGCAATGCTCAAAACCTTTATGTTTTGCACATTTATAAATATCACATTCACCCCAAAAAAGAATCCCATCCATTTCAAGACAACCTTTGCAGTTCGTTTTTTCCTTGAAACTGCAAGTGGCACAATCTGTTCCGCATTTTCCTTTAATAATATCGACCATATCTTGATAACTCCTTTTTAATAAATTATTATTTCCGATTTCTATGACATATACATTTTACCATATAAATCGTGACCTTTTCTATCTTTTTTACCTTAAATTTATCTTTTTATTCTAGAATCAGGTTGTACAAAAGTGTCATAAGTATACGTTTCAGATTGCGTCGTATGAGGGTTTCTTCAAATCGGGTTAATACCCCTTCCAAGCTGTCATAAATCATCAAACAGAAATTGTAGTTTTATCAGAGCAAATCTTAACCATAAATTTACATTCATTTTATCTTTTCCTAACACAGATAAATGTATTAATTCCAAATTTCCTTATCATCTCCATATTTCTCAATGAGTCTGGCTTTTCGTTTTCTAACTAAGATCTTATTACACATTTACTGGATTTGTAAGCGTCCTGTCAATGTGACAGAATCAAACTCTACTATTGTTCATCTAGAAATTAATATTGTTAATATTGACAAACACTTCGATTATGGAATTCTATATTTTTCAATTTTTATAGACAACTTTGCATTATGACTACTTAATAAATAAAAATAAATTTCCTTTCCTATTTTCAGAAACTTTCCTCTCAAATAACTATAATTTTTTTCAGGATAATATGCTTTTTTGTTTTCTTGATGTATTAAAACAGCTTTTTCTTCTCCAATCTTTAATATATAATTATCAATTGCTTCAAAATCATGAAAATCCTCTTGACTAATTTTTTGTAAAACTTCTATTTTCCCCTTATATTTAATAAAATCTACTTCTGAAAAAGAATTTTTTATAAAAGCTTTTTTTTCTAGTTCATA
>DVHN01000133.1 GCA_018712075.1 Candidatus Fimimorpha faecalis | reverse complement strand
CCAAGGCGAGGGTCGCGGGTTCGAATCCCGTCTCGCGCTTTTTCTATGAAAGGAATCTTCTTCACAGATTCCTTTTATTTTTTTCTTTCCATAGACTGTTTTATATCTTCCCAGATCATCCACATCTGAGTCCCACAGCGCTCCACTTCTCCAAAAACTTTTTGAGCTCCTTCATCACTGTCCAACCAATTCTGTTTTGTAATTCCCGTATCCACTGGATGAATCATTAATTTAACAGTTGGAAAAATCTGTTCATAATACATTTGACATCTTCTTGCATGAAAAGCATGACAGCATATAATTGCTTTTTTTATAGCAATTTCCTTTTCTTTTAATTGGTTTCGTGAAAAAATTGCATTTTCATACGTGTAGGTAGCCTGATCTTCTTTTAAAATACGCTCTTTTGGCACCCCATTTTTCATCAATACATCGGTTAAAAACTCCCATTCTGTTTTATAATCTCCACAATACCGTTCCTGATTTACTACCACTCCTCCAAAATGTCCTAAGTTGATACTATATCTTCCCGAAGGAAGCAGCCATTTTGCAAAACCCTTTTGATAAAGCTTTGCTGCTTCTTCTGCCATTTGCGGAAATCCATTGCCAGGAATAAAAATAATATCCGCTGGTTCTAACTCATCTTCCAAAAAAATAAAATTCTCAATATCTTGTAAATATCGCTTCTTCATTTTTGCTTCCTTATCTTTTTTCTTATTTTTCTTTTCCATCATACTATTTTCCTAGCCAAAAGTAAATCAATTGCCTTAGCAATTTTCAAATAACTAAATAAGAAATTTACCCAACTCGATTAGTGTCAATTTTTTTTAGCTGTCATATAGTACAATAACTACGCTTACATGAGAAAGGTCTTATATAAAAATGAGTTATTTCGATTTTGCAATGATCGGAGGCGATCAGAGACAGCATTATTTACACAAGCTGCTTCTAAAACAAAATTACTCTGTAATCTGCTATGGGATTAGACCTCATAATGCTGTCAATGCTGTTTCTTTGGAAGAAGCCGTCTGCTCTTCTCAGAAATTAATTGCTCCAATTCCATTTTCTAAAGATGGAATTTCTTTAACACAATCTCCAGGAGAAAATCCTGTTTTTATTAATAAATTAATGGAACTTCTCCATTCAAAGCATACAATAATAGCAGGTAATATTCCCTCTTCGATTACTTCTCGCTGTCATTGTATTGATTTAATGAAACAAGAGAAGTTTATTACCGCCAATAGTATTGCAACCGCCGAGGCTGCTGCTGCAATTGCAATTTTACAGTTTCCTGATAACTTACAAGGATGTCAATGCCTAATTACTGGCTATGGACACTGTGCCAAAGCACTTGCCCAATGCCTGGATTCTCTCCATGCAGTCGTGACAATTGCTGCTCGTTCTCCCTATGCCAGAAAAGAAGCAATGCAAAATGGTTTTCATGCAATTGATTTGCTCGATTTAAAACCTCGACTTGCTTCTTTTTCGATTCTATTCAACACGATTCCGTTTCCTGTCTTTTCCAAAGAAATGGTAATGGAATGTCATTCTTCCACTCTTTATTTAGAACTTGCTTCTACTCCAGGAGGTCTTGCAGACATTTCTTATGCAAAGGAGAAGCTTTCTGTTGTATCCTGTCCAGGTCTTCCTGGACGATTCGCTCCTTTCGCCTCTGCAAAGGCCATTTTTAATTGTCTTATATAGAAAGGAATGATCCTATGCTCTTAAAAAATAAAAAAATTGGCGTTGCCATTACGGGATCGTTTTGTACGTTCTCTCAATTATTTCCTCAATTGGAAGCGCTTGTGCATGAGGGAGCAGTCATTCAGACTATCTGTTCTGACTCGGCTCAGACACTTGATTCCCGTTTCGGAAACCACAAAGATTTTCTCCAAAAAATAGAAACTATCACAGGCAGTCCGCCAATCCGAACAATTCCTCAGGCGGAGCCCATCGGCCCTAAAAAATTACTCGATGCATTACTCATATTTCCATGCACTGGAAATACCATTGCCAAATTAGCCAATGGAATTACAGACAGTCCTGTTTTAATGGCTGCAAAAGCCCATTTACGCAACGAGCGTCCGCTTATCATTTCTATTTCCACAAACGATGCACTCAGTATGAATTTAAAAAATATTGGAGTTCTTATGAATACGAAACATATTTATTTTGTACCATTCGGACAGGATGACCCAGAAAAGAAAACACATTCTATGATTGCCCATACCGATCGTATTATTCCAACTATTGAAGCCGCATTGGACGGGATTCAATATCAACCAGTACTAATTAGTCCCAAAAGATAACTTCATTTTTATCAATCTCATTTAGAAAGGCAGGAGCTTATATGTGTGGAATCGCTGGATTTTGCAATCCTTATCAAGATTTAGAAACAGAAGCATTCAAATGGAGTTCGACTCTTGAACGAATGAATCATGTACAAAAGCACCGTGGGCCAAATGAGGATGGAACTTTGTTAACAAAACACTGTGGTCTGGCACAAGTTCGTCTTTCAATTATTGACTTGAAGACTGGTCATCAGCCTATGACTCGCACTTGGCAGGGAAAAACCTGCTCCATTGCATATAATGGTGAAATTTATAACATGCACACATTAAAAAAAGAGTTAGAATTGCATGGATTTTCTTTCCAAACCACTAGCGATACTGAAGTTATACTTGCAGGATACCTTTTATATGGTACTTCTTTTTTTCCAAAACTAAATGGAATTTTTTCCTTTGCAATATGGGACTGCTGGAATGAAACATTGATTCTTTGTCGAGATGCACTCGGTGTAAAACCTTTATTTTTTACTCTTAGAGAAAATTTCTTAATTTTTTCTTCTGAAATAAAAGGAATTTTTGAATTTCCAGGAATCTCCCCAGAACTGGATACCCAAAGTCTATGTGAAATTTTCGCACTTGGTCCTGCCAAGACAAGTGGAAGCGGAGTATTCCGAAATATTTTAGAATTAAAACCAGGCCATTACATCCGTTGGGGATATGACGGATGGCGTCAAGAGGCGTGGTGGAAACTAGAAAGCCACCTCCACACAGATTCCACAGAAGAAACAGTTGAGAAAACCAGAGAACTGCTGCTGTCTGCTATAAAGGGGCAAATGCTATCCGACATTCCAATCAGCACCTTTTTATCCGGTGGTGTGGACAGCAGCCTTGTCACAGCAATATGCAGTAAGGAACTGGAAAAAAATGGAAAACAATTAACTACATTCTCTTTTGATTTTGAAGGAAACAATCAATATTTTCAGTCGAATGATTTTCAACCGACGCAAGATCGACATTGGGTTGATATTATGGTAAATCAGTTTCATACCAATCACCATTATTTAGAATGCAATAATCAATCTATGGCCGACTTTCTTTATCGAGCAGTGGATGCCAGAGATTTGCCTTGCATGGCAGATGTCGAATCTTCTATGCTTTACTTTTGTTCCCTCGTCAAAGATTATAATCAAGTAACTCTAACAGGAGAATGTGCAGATGAAATTTTTGGCGGATATCCATGGTTTCATAAAAAAGAAGCATTGGAACAAGATTGTTTTCCCTGGTCCCCTTCGATGGAACCTCGGAAGGCATTATTAAAAGATGAGATTCTTTATTTACTTCCCCTTGAAGAATATGCAAAAGATGCCTATCTCAATACGATCCATGAAACGCCAAAACTGGAAGGGGAATCCAAAATTGAGGCAAGGCGTCGTGAGATTGGTTATTTGAATCTTCGTTGGTTTATGCAGACATTACTAGATCGTATGGATCGCACGAGTATGCATTGCGGATTAGAAGCACGTGTCC
This sequence comes from Candidatus Fimimorpha faecalis, assembly GCA_018712075.1. GTDB lineage: Bacteria > Bacillota > Clostridia > Lachnospirales > Lachnospiraceae > Fimimorpha > Fimimorpha faecalis. The sequence continues at coordinate 16,388 of DVHN01000133.1, read as the reverse complement.
CATTTGCCGATCCGAGAATTGTTCAATATCTTTGGAATGTTCCATGGGAATTGAAATGTCTTGATCATCAAGCAAAAGGGCTGTTACGCAGAGCTAGTAAGGGAATTCTTCCAGATGAAGTATTATATCGAAGAAAAAATCCATATCCAAAAACATATAATCCTGGATATGAAACGTTAATTAACCAACGTCTTTCTGATATTTTAGATGATACTTCTTCCCCAATCCACCAATTAATTGATGCCAAAAAAGTTCGTCAGTTTCTAAAAACGAAAAGCGATTATGGAAAGCCTTGGTATGGCCAGCTTATGGCAGGTCCACAGATGACTGCCTATTTGCTGCAAATTAATTATTGGTTAAAAACTTATCATATTCGTTTGAAATTATAATTGTGAAACTTGCATATTCACTTCAGAACAGAAAATCAGCTGTATGCAATCACTTTTTCTTTTATTTAGCCCGACTTGCATACAGCTGATTCAATTTCTACTATACTCGTTTTTCCTGTCTTGCGTTTCATCCTTTTGTTTGTTTTGTCTGTTTCCCCATTTGATGAATTCCCGTTGCTGAAAGTCCCGAAGCAATTCCAACTGCGATTGCATTAATTATATCTTGCGCTGGAAAGTCCTTTATTAAAAACATCCCTGCAATTCCAAGCAATGCTCCCGTTACACTCATAACAATCGGAATACAATCCTCACAAATTTTTGGAAAACAGTTTGCTACCATTCCAATGGTATAACAGATCGTCGTAATTGCAAATACTGTATTTGTTCCAGAAAAATCCATCTCTGCCCTCCATTTTTCTATATGGCGCTCGCAAAGCGGGCATAAAAATTTATTATAATTATATGAAACTTTGGGAACAGTTGTGAAAATTCATCCTTTTCTCCGTTCATTCATTTCTGTATTAATTGCTTACAACACGAAAAACACCTATGAAATATTTAAAATTCCATAGGTGCAGCAATCTCATCTTTTATTCCATTAAAAAATTTTTTTGAAGCAGCTCCAACGACTCCATTGTAAATCCAGATTCCATTAATTTCTGATAAATATGTTTTTCTCTAAAATAATCTAACAGCATTCTCATACGAATTGCTGGAGACTCCAATAATACAGGATCAATTGTTTTCCTTACTTCTTTCATCATCGGATTTTCTCTATTGTAAATTTCAGACACCATATAATCTGCTATAATATCGGCATCCGATACCTGGCAAAGCCAAAGCAATAATGCAGCAATAATTCCTGTCCGATCTTTTCCGGCAGTACAGTGAATAAAAACTGCTCCCTCCTGTATTTTATGAGAAAGCTGATTTAATAACTTTGCAATAGTATTTAAATTTTCCTCTATCATTGTAACATACCCATCTTCCATGCTTTTTCTCATACTAGTCTGGGCTAATGATTCTACATTCTTTAAATCAATGTCTTCTTTTTGTAAAGGAATCCGATAGGTACGAATCCCATACTTTTCAGAATGATAATCCATTAAATTTGCTTCACTTGGAGAACGCAAATCAAAAATTGTACAAATTCCATTCTCCTTTAATAAATTCCATTCCTCTTCCTTTAGCTGACTCAATCCATCTCCTCGATAAAATACATGATATTTGGTCATCATACCATTTTTCGCTGCATATCCCCCTAAATCTCTTACATTATATGCATGCTTTAATGGCAATCTCTTCCAACAACATTTCATAATCTCTCCCAAGCCTTTCAACATTCTATATTATATCTTACAAAGATCTTTTACCACTTCACTCGCTACAATCAAACCTGCCACAGATGGCACAAATGCAATGCTTCCTGGTGGCAAACGATCTTTATTTTCCTCTTGTTGCTGCGGTTTTTTCGCTTCTTCTGTAGAATATACTACCTTTAGTTGATCAATCTTTCTCTTCTTTAGTTCCCTTCTCATAACACGTGCCAGTGGACAAATTTTTGTCTTGTAAATATCCGTCACTTCAAAACAGGTTGGATCTAATTTATTTCCTGCTCCCATAGAACTAATAATCGGAACTCCCGCTTTTTTAGCTTGTACTACTAATTCAATTTTAGCAGTTACGGTATCAATTGCATCTACAATATAAGAATATTTAGAAAAATCAAATTGATCGGATTGATCAGGCAGAAAAAAACAACGATGTAGCGATACATCAGCCTCTGGATTAATATCTAAAATTCTTTTTTTCATTACATCAACTTTATATTGACCAATTGTGCTGTGCACAGCAATAATTTGACGGTTTAAATTAGATAATGCCACTTTATCATTATCAATCAAATCAAAATGACCAATTCCACATCTTGCCAATGCTTCCACAACATAGCCTCCCACACCGCCTATACCAAATACTGCGATTTTTGCCTGCTGTAATACAGGAAGCAATTCTTGTCCAAGTAATAATTCCATTCTGGAAAACTGTGATTCCATAAATACTTCTTCCTTATTTTTTTTCTATGTTATTATATCGAACTGTCCTACTTCTGTCAACTAAATACCCAAAATAACAGTAGTGAAACAACATATTACATGGAAAGAAGCTGCCACATATGTGACAGCTCCTTTCTATGGAACGATAATTTCTCTTCCATCAATAATTAAGTTTCCATTCTTATCATAAATATGAATATGAGTATTATAAATACCCTTTTGTTTACCATGATCCGATGTATTTACATGATAAGTATAGGTATTTCCTGATACCTTTCCTTCTCCCCATGTAATATCGTCTTGTCCATTCGTACTAGTCCATGTTGGAAATACAACACAACTAATATTTTGTGCATTCTGAATCGTAACAGTTACATCATATCCAGAAGCACTAACATTTGAAACATTAAATCCAGATACCTGTGGTTTCTGATTATTTGACGTACCTGGAACTCCTACCGTTATTCCTACCAGTGATACATTTCCTGATTTATCATTTAAATAAACATGTGTATTATAAATCCCTGATTCATTGCCATGCTTGGATGTATCAACACGATAAGTTACGGTATCTTTTACTGGTGCTTGATCCCATATAATATCATCTTGTCCATTTGCGCTTGTCCACGTTGGAAATTGAATGGATGCTGCCGCAGATGGATTTGTTATCTTTGCTATTACTGTATAACCAGAAGAATCCACATCGGAATACTCAACACTTGCTATCGACGCCTTTCCATTATTTGTATGATTGGAAGCAGGTACATTAACCGCCTTTCCAGCAATTGTTGTATTACCCGATTTATCTTGCATATGAATATGGGTATTATATTCACCCGATTCATTTTTATGTGCACTCGTTTTTACTTCATATGTAATCTTTTCACTAACTTTTACACTATCCCATGTAATATCATCTTGTCCATTTGCGCTCGTCCATGTCGGCAATAAAATAGACTGTATCGAAGATGTATTAGAAAATGTCGCTGTCACTGTGTAACCTTTGGATGTAACATTACTAATGGAGATATCTGTAATTTCTGGTTTTTTGGAAGAACTTCCTGTATTTGCTCCACTACTACTTGTAATACGATATGCTCGGATTGCATAACATCCCTCTGCGCTATAGTTTGTATCGTCAATTTCTACTCCTCGAATCCTTCCCTGTGCATTTGGAGAAGCACTGCGAGCATGAATCCGATACCATGGAGAAGTATTTGGCCATTGAGAATAGGTATCAAACACAAATTTTGTATTTCCTCCCATAGCAGCAGTATAGCTTCTAATACTGGAATACTGTCCCCATGTACCAGGACGTCCCATACAAAAACCAACATGACCCTGATATACTAAAATATCTCCTGGCTGTGCATCGTAGGACGAATTTGTTGGATCCAATGTTTGAACATTCACCTTTTCTCCATTCCAAGTTAACGCTGGAGCAGAAAGCCATCCTGCACTTGTTCTTGGAACATTGGAATATCCAAGTTGTGTTAATACAAGATAAACAAACCCTGAACAATCCAATCCTTCTTTGCTTGTTCCTCCTAATACATACGGTGTACCTAAATAAGAAACCGCAGTTCTTATGATATCGTTTCCACTCACATTAATCGCTGCTTCCGATTTTGTAGGAACGGCAATCATTGCTGCCACTGCAATTGTAACACTGCAAAAAATTGAAACTACTCGTTTCCATAGTCCTTGTCTGCGGTTTCTAGAATGTTCTGCAACTGACATTGTTGCTACCTCCTTTGTAAAATTTTAATATTTTTATAATATTTTTTATTTATTTTTCAATGTACATTCCCGCATTAATTGGAAATTCCTAAAAAACTAATATAATTAATTGTTAAAGGAATTATTTTTTTGTCACTATTTCAGACCCTTTCCTTATCATACTCTATGAAATTGAATATGTCAAGGTTTTCTTACAAATTTATTAAATTTATATTAAGTTTTTTTTACATACTTACCTATAAAATAGAAGACGTTTATACTTTTTTGTATAAACGTCTTTTCCAGTTTAGTTCAATCCATTTATTTGAACCCCGTCAATATTTAAATTTCCATTTTGATCATAAATATGAATGTGAGTATAATAAATATCATTGCTCATTCCATGTTCATTTGCAGATACATAATAACTTATTGTATTTCCATTTATTTCTCCCTGCGCCCATGTAATGTCATCTTGCCATCCCGTATTTGTCCAAGTTGGGAAATAAATCTGTGATGCATTTTGTAAATTATCAATCTGAACCGTTACTCGATATCCATTTCCTGATTGTTCACTTACTTGAATCGACTGTATTTGAGGTGTTGCAGGTGTTGGTGCTGCGGGTACTGTTTCCTGACTTGGTTGAGCAGCTTCCTGCAACGCCACTGGTTCTGTAGACCCTTCTACCGAAAGACGATATGCAACCGTTGCATAGGCAGTGGAAGTTGCACCTGTATTTGTATCATCAATCTCTACTCCTGTGATTCGTCCTTCTGCATTTGGAGCAGTGCTTCTGGCATGAATTCGATACCATGCAGATCTTGCCGGCCAAACAGAACCTGAAGTTTCAAATACTAATCCTGTATTTCCTCCAATTGCAGCTACATAACTGCGGATATCCCCATAGGAATTACCTGCATTATCAATCCATGTTCCTGGGCGTCCCATTGAGATACATACATGTCCTTGATATACTAAAATATCTCCTGGTCTTGCCTCATAGGCTGGATTCGCTGCATCCAACTGTTGAATCTGAACTGGCATTCCCTGATAAGTAAGTCCTGATACATTCCACCAAGCAGCCTGTGCACGTGGCACATTTCCAAATCCCATTTCTGTTAGCACTGAATATACAAATCCAGAACAGTCCACACCGCTCCTGCTTGCTCCCCCGGAAACATAAGGAACTCCCTGATAAGTTACTGCTTTTGCAGCGATATCATTTCCGGTAAATCCCGCCGCTTCTGCATTTACAGGACTTTGTATCAGTGCTGCCGCACTCAATGTCATTGCGCTAATCACAGCCAAAAGTTTCTTTACAACCTTCCTCTCCCGTATTTTAAACAAACTTCTCTCCTCCTTGACCCTATATTGATAAAATTAATTAAACTAATTAAATTATAATAATTAGTTTTTACACACCAACTTTTATATCAAACTTTGTTACATTTGTCAAGTTTTTTGTTACAAATTTATTAATTTTTTTGTTATTCATTACATTTTATTTACGGTGTTAATACCTGATGAATCAAATCTGCTAAAATTGGCATTGCATTTTTCGCTTCCTGTACGGTATTTGTCTGTGCTCCACATTCAATTAACGCACTTCTTGGGCGCAAATGCTGATTATATCGACTCGATTTTGTATAAATCACCCGAAATAAATCTGGATACTGTGCTTTCATTAGCATCGCCAATTGAAGACTAAATGCTAAATTATCTTCCCGATAACTGTTTGGAGTGTCTGGATTATCATTTTGTGTATCTCTGCAAAGTCCATTAAACAGCATAATTTTCGCAGTTGGTTGTCCATTTATATCCGTCACAAGATGGACATTTTCATTCACGCCATCTCGATGCAAATCAATCACAACTTCAATCGATGGATTTTCTTCTAAAATTTTTGTAATTTCTGGAAGAGCCTTCGTATAAGCAGGATCTCGATCCAGTTTTCCATCCGTCATATCATAAACACCTGTATGATGAATAACTTGGTATCCATAATTTTCCGTTAATAGCTGCGTTAAATAATCTCCGACTCCTATAATTGTATCGGAACGCTGCCCTGGCACGGAATCAGCAAATGCTTCTTGAGAGTGAGTATGATAAATTAAAATTTGAGGTTTGGAAGAATCCGTCTGAATTGTTAAATCTTTTGAAAGCAATAACGCTGGATTCAAAATCTCCTGGGGAAGGCTTGTACTTTTATCAACTACGTAAAATGTATCAATTAAATAATTGTAATCCATAATTTGATTTCTAGAATAACTTCCCGCAGAAACAAGTTGTTCTATTTTGGAAAGAAGTACTGGGGTGGCTGCCGCAGCTGCCACAGAAGAAGATTCTAGAACAGCAGATTCCGTTGATGCTATTGTAGTTTGAGACGGTTCGATTGGAGGAGAAGTAGTCTCTAGAATTGGCTCCGTACTTACTGGCTGCGAAGAGGAGGGCTCGGAAGAAGAAGGCTCGGAAGATGCAGCCGTACTTGTTTCTTGCTGTTGTGTTATTTGCTCTTGATCTTTCGGTGTTTGCTGCAAATTATGTTCCAAATAGAACACAATTGGAGTCAATTGATTCAATATAGATGAATTCCATCCATTGGAAGAAATATATGCTGCCAATTTACTTTCTCCACTTTGTATATTCCACTCTATTTTTACAATCGTATTCTCCACTGTTTTTTCTGCCATCTGTTTCCATTTCATTACTTGTTCTGGAAATAATAAAACGATAATATACCCTGTTATTCCAATAAGGGCTGTCCAAAGTAATATTGTAATCAAATACTCTTTCCACTTTATACGCAATTTCACCCTCCTCATAAAACCTTTCAAGATTCACTTGTTACTTTCTATTATATTCTCATAAATTTTCTGCTATGCACGGCAAGATTAATTCCTTCTGATAAAATATGACTCAGACGCACAACTCGTTCATCCATATCTCTTGGCATTACATACATACAGCCCGCTTTTTGAACGGTTGCTGCAACTTCCTTCCATTCTTCTTGGGTTAATTCTTGCATCTTTTGTCCAAGCTCTTTTGTCTGTTCTTTTTCCATTAATTGATGCTTCATATAATTCCAACTATCTTTCAAAATTGACTCTGTTTTTACAACAGTAGGTATTCCAATCGCAATCACTGGTATTCCTAAACTCTCCTGATTAATTCCGTCTCTATGGTTTCCAACCCCCGATCCTGGCTGAATTCCAGTATCTGTCAACTGAATCGTTGTTCCCAAACGATTGGCACTTCTGGCAGCCAATGCATCAATCACAATGATTAATTCGGGTTTCGTTTCCTGTGTAATTCCTTTTATAATTGTTGCAGTTTCCATTCCTGTTTTTGCCATTACTCCTGGTATCACACTGCTAAGTCCTTCACCTTGTTTGGAATAATGTCGTGTAATCCATAGCTGATTCACCGTATTAGGTCCAAGCGCATCCGCAGTCATCTCTCGATTTCCAAGTCCAACTGCCAATATACGTTTCGTTTGCTTTGGTATTAGTCGCTCGATATAATCGGCTAAAATTTCAGCAAAGAGATCGGATTGATCCGATTCTTCTGATAATTCTTCTGCTTCCAACGTAATATAAATTCCCATTGGCTTTTTCATTACTGCTGCTGCTTCTGGAGTATTAATCTCTACCTTTGTAACTTTCATATCTGCCCTTTTTTCTTTTAGCTCTTCTACCACAACTCCAGAAATTTCTTTCTCCGTTCCTTGAAACCGCTCCCGTTCCTCCATTGCTAAATCCGTATATCCTTCACTTTGTGCTATCATAAAATTCCTCCGTTTGCTTTTTTATTTCCTATTTATTTTTGGTAAAATTTTTTAAAATATGTATTGACTTTTCTTTCAACATACGCTACTATAACATCGTATGTAAAATTTACATTAAAACGAACGTGTCTCCGAGTTTAATGTAAAGATAGGGTTGAGAGTACTCTCTCCTCTCTAACTATCACAGGTTTTATATATTTTATTACGGAGGTGCCATAATGGCTAATATTAAATCTGCTAAAAAGCGTATTTTAGTAATTCAAACAAAGACTGCAAGAAACAAATCAATCAAGTCCAAAGTTAAGACTTATGTAAAGAAAGTAGAAACTGCTATCGCTCAGGGTGATAAAGAAGCTGCTGCTTCTGCATTAGTAGCTGCTACTTCTGAAATTTCTAAAGCTGCTTCTAAAGGTGTATACCATAAGAATACAGCATCCAGAAAGATCAGCCGTTTAAACAAAGCAGTAAATGCAATGGCTTAATTTACAACTTGGACATTAACAACAAGGGAACCTGCCACTACAAAAGCAATGCCTTCAATGTGGCAGTTTTTTCTTTTGTATCATAATTTTTTGTATTATGAAACCACAGAGATTGAGTCTCTGTGGTTTTCTTATCTTCTTGCTATTTTTATAAGTACCATTTCTACAGCCAATTTATCCGTTAACTTTCCTGTTTTAACCGCCTCTTCCGAATCTACACAAATCTCTACATACTGTTTTAATTCTTCCTTTGTAAATGTCCTAGCCTGTGTCATCAACTTTCCTGCTATAAACGGTCTCAATTTCATTCCTGCTGCCAGTTCATCTTTCCGCTTTCCTGCTGCCATCCCATCTTTTATTTGCATTAGCTGATTAAATTGTTTCGCAATCAAAAATAAAATCCTCATAGATGGTTCTTTTAATGCCAGTAAATCATAATAAAGCTCCAATGCCGTTCTTTCGTTTCCTGCTGCAACGGCTTCAATCATTTCAAAAATACGATTCACAGTCAATTCAGAGCAAATTGCCTGTACGTCAGACGGATAAATACCCTCTTGTCCCATACAATATGCACTTAATTTTTCCAATTCAGAATGAATTCGCTCCATATCATCCCCGTTTTTTATTAAAATTAATTCCAACGCCTCTTCCGTAATTTTTAAGTTTTTCTTAGCAAGAATGCCCACAATCCACCGTTTAATATCTCGCTCGGATTGCCGTTTTAACTCTACCGCATATCCATTTTTACTAATTTCTTTATAGAGCTTATTCCTTTTATCCACATGAGATTCTACAAATACAATATGAGTTCCATCTGGAATCTGAGAAATATATTCGGCCCACTCTTGCGCAGATGATGCACATAATCCACTCTCTTCAATTAGAATCAACCGATGCTCTGAAAAAAATGGCATTGTTTCCGCAATTCCCTTTACATCAGAAAATACAATATCTTTCCCTTCAAAACTATTGTAGTTCATATCGTCTTCTCCAATGATTGCCTGTTTTAATCGCTTTTTATAGCTATTTTTTAAAAAATTTTCTTCTCCATATAAGAGATAAACTTTTTCAAATACCCCCGACTTTATATCTTCATTCAACTTTTTCATAATTAACGGAAACCCTTTCTTATTTTATATTTTTATATCCGTAGATATAATAGTTATTTGGTCTAACTCGAATCTGAATTGCTCCCTGTTTTGGCGTATGCCATATGGAACAATTTTGTTTTTCTAATCGCTCCATTGTTTCCTTATGCGGATGTCCATAAGAATTGTTTTCCCCATAGCTCAAAATCACATGATCGGGAGTAATTTTTTCTAAAAACTGCTGTGACGTTGAATTTTTTGAACCATGATGCCCCGCTTTCAATATCGTTGTATCTTGCAAATCTGTCAGCCTTTGCTCTTGCTCTGCTCCAAGATCTCCCATAAATAACATAGAAAACTTTCCATATTGAAGTTGTAATACAATGGAACAATCGTTACTATCTTCTGATAAAAATCCCTGTGCTGGATGCAGACAGCGAAGCCTTACATCCTCCGTTTCCCATTTCATTCCTTTTTCCATCCATATTACTGTCTCACAAAGCGGAAGAATGGAGGCATAACTCTGTTCCATCCCGTCCACATTCGGAAGAAGCAAAGATTTTATCTCAATGGAATCATGTTCCAAAAGTTCCAGTACTCCATTAATATGATCGGAATCTGGATGTGTTAATACGACATAATCCAGTTCTCGGACTCCCTGACTATATAAGAATGGTTTTATCCGATATGTACCGACTTTATTTTCTGTTGTACTTCCTCCGTCAATTAACATTGTCGTTCCATCTGGAAAAGAAATAAAGCTGCAATCTCCCTGTCCTACATCCAATACAGTAATGTTTAATTCATTTGAATGAATTGGCTTTAGAAGAAATAATCCAGCAACTAATAAAAAAATTAATTCCATTCCTGCTGCAATTTCTTTTCTACTATTTACCCTTTTCTCTGGTTTTATAATCCCATATCCATTTTTTCTTCTCTTATCCGCCTTTTTTTCTAAAAAACACACAGAACTTAGAAAAATCGTTAAATAAATAAGAATTTGCCACCAGCTTGCCCGACCTATCATTTGCACAGATCCTGGAATACGAGCAAACATTTCGCAAAGCACCCGATAATATAATAAAACAAAATGTCCACTTCCAATCAAAAAAACCGCAGCCGATATCCAATATAATCCGAGCATTGATCCAACCCCTGCTGAAAAAAGTAAAACAGAAGTAAACGGAAGTACCAAAGCATTTAATAACATGGAATACAATGGATAAGAAAAAAAACTCCAAAGCAAAACTGGCAAAGAACTATATTGAATGGAACAAGAGATCACCAAACCTTTCCACCACTTCGAATGGACTTCTCCTTCATAAATTGCTGGAGCAACTATTGCAATCCCAGATACTGTAGTAACGGAAAGCAAAAATCCAACTTGAAACAATTGTAAAGGATATTGGAGTAAAATAATTATCACTGCGGTGGATAGAGAAGAAGGCATATCATAAACCTTTCCCTTTTGTTTTGCAATCAACGAAAGAATAAACATAACTCCAGCTCGAATTGCCGAAACATTGGAACCTGTTAATATTATATATCCAATTACAAACACGGCGCTAATCCACCCAGATATCTTTAGGCTTCCTGTAATTCTGCGCAATAACTGATAAAGCAGCATGCCAACACAGGAAATATGTAACCCAGATACTGCCAATATATGGGCAATCCCATATTCTTGGTATAACTCTTTTAATTCTGCATCCAATTCTGACTTTTCTCCCAATGCAACTGCCTGCATAATACCAACATCTTCTTGTTTTGCAACCATTTCTAATATTTTTGCAAGTTGACAGCGGAACTGGTAAATTTGATTTGGAATAAAATTTATACGAGCATTTACGATTTCCCACTGTTTTGCCCATACATAATATCGAATGTTTTGCGCACGATAATAAGCTCTTTGATCGTACATGCCTGGATTGGAAGCCTGCTCAAATAATTCCATTTCTCCCTGGATTTGAATTCGATTTCCAATTTGCAAATCAGGCTCTTCTTCCATATATACGATACAATTGCCGTAGGAATCTGATTCACTCCGTTCTTTTACTATAATTTTCGTTAATTCTACCTTCCAACTAGAAGCTGTCTTTTCGATCCATTGTACTTCCCCTTGTAAAAGAACAGAAAAATCCGCTTCTGTTTTTAAAATTGTCTGCTCTAATTGATCGAATTGCATTGCATGTTTTGTCTGAATAAAACCAATCCATGCAATAAAAGGAAGCAACAGCCAAATTCTGTGCTTCCTTTTGTTTTGCAGTAAAATAAATTGTGCTGCAATTAATACAAAGCATCCAGCTACTGAATTCCACCATGCCAATACCTCTCCAAGTATCAGTGCAATTGTAATTCCTAGTAACGGACGTTTAATTGCTGCTACCTCCTATATATTCTAATCTTCTCTCTAATGGCTCTTTTAAAGAAATCACATCCTGAAACATAACATCGGACTCCCCATCTACTAAAATCTGTACTCTTTGTACTCCAGGCAATTCTGCCAGAGAATTTACAATAGAGTACACAGGAATATATGCCTCCATATCCATCGTTTCCGTCAGGAAATTTTTATCTAAATTTACATAACAAGTTCCATCTTTTACAGAAACTCCGAATACTTTCAAATCAGATGGAAGCGTTGCAATACATCTATCATCCTCAGGTCCCTGAATAAGTTGATTGAGAACAATTCGTTCCATTGTATAAGAACTGTCACACACAAGTTCCATTGTCTGTTTTATAAGGCTATCTCCTGTTTTATTTGAAAAATACAATGTTACGTTCATTGTTGAATTTGAATTTAAGCTCTTTCCAATGACATCAATAAAGTCACTTTCTTTCTGGGTTTGAATTGGATTTCCATTCTTATCCACTAGTGGCTGCTCATTTACTGTGATCGAGACGGATTCGATTCCATTTACTTGCATAAACGTCATAACAAATGCTCCTCGACATAACACTTCCTGAACACTATCCATCGTCTGATAGTCCTGATGAAAATCTAAATACAAAATTTTATTCTCTAATTTGTAGTCATGAAACCACTCTTTTTTGGGAAATACCGTCGTAACATCTTTTTCATCTAAATTTAAAAACTGATCCAATATTTCCTCAATCAATTTTTGTGTATCAATTGTATCCGTTCTATACGTTATAGTTTCTAATCTCGTTGTCCCATTCTTTAACCCATAAATAAAATATTCATTTCCTCTTTGAGTTTCCTTCTCACTGCATCCACTCAATAAACAGCAAATGAGAAGAATGAGCATAAACCAGCGCTGCTTCATTTCATCTCACCTCCTGTCATCCCATGTAGTTTAAAGGAATTCGTACTAAAAATGTACTTCCTTCGCCTTTTTTACTTTCGACTTTTATCCATCCACCGTGAAGCTGGACAACCTTCATTGTAATCGCCAGTCCAAGTCCTGTTCCTCCTGTTTCTCTCGAACGAGCTTTATCGACTCGATAAAATCGATCAAAAATATGAGGAATGGCATCTTCTGGTATTCCCACGCCCCCATCCATTACTTTGACAAAGAAAAATTTATGATCCGCATTTAAAGAAACTTTTACCCAGCCATTATCATTATTATATTTAATTGCATTTTCAACTAGATTATTCAATGCAAGACTCAGCTTTGTCTCATCCACTTCTGCCACAATTGGACGAAAACTTTCAAAAACTACTTCAATCCCACGTTTCTTCGCAATTGGACGCAGACGCTTTAATATTAATTCTACTAATTCATTAATATTAACTTGAGAAACATTCATAACTGCATTTTCTCTCTCCATCTTTACCATGGAGAGTAAATCATTAATAATTTTTGTCTCTCGGTCAATTTCTTCTGAAATATCTCCCATAAATTCACGATACAGCTCCACTGGAACATTTTCTTCACACATTAAAGAATCTGCCAAAACACGAATGGATGTAATTGGTGTCTTTAATTCATGAGAAACATCCGAAACAAATTCTTGCCTGGATTGTTCCAACGCATTTAACCGCTCTAATACATGACTAAATGTATGAATCAGCTGCTCTGTCTCCTGATACTTACTTTCTTCAGGAAACTTAACATTGAGATTTCCATCTTTGACTTGATCGATTGCTGACACAACCTCTTTCCAAGGCTGCATAAATCGGTTCGATAAAATAAATGCAACTACAACCATTAAAACGGTCACAAGTACATCCAAAATATTGGACTTTTCTCGCAAATCTTTCATAATATCTCCGATTGCAGCTGTAGATGCACTCACTACCATAATTCCAACTATATTTGTATCTTTTTCTGTTCTTTGTGTAATCGGTATTGTAAATTCTACAAACGAATCTTTGTTGTCTACATTGTAATAGTTTTCCCCACTAAAAGCTTGAAAAATTTCTTCAGAAATACAAGTTTTTCCTTCATCCCATCCGTATGTATCTAAAACAACCCGATACGAACTATTAATAAAAACAATTCGCCCTCCATAATTTTCCGAAATCCATGTTACTTCTTGCGTCACTCGGTCATTTAAATTTTCTTCTAAAATACTGCTATCATCCAATTGACTTGCCAATACGGTACAAGCATATTGCAATTCGGTCGCTTTTTGGTCAATTAACTTACCTTCGTAGGAATATAGCATAACTTCTTTTATAGTTAAAATTGGAATAAGACTGGATAATACAATCAATAAAAATATATGGATACGAAAACTTTTAAAATATTTTTTCCATGATTTAATTCTTGAAATAATAGCCAACGCCCCATTTCGTATGCACATATTTTGGTTCACTTGGATTTTCTTCGATCTTTTCACGCAGTCTTCTAATATGAACATCTACAGTTCTAACATCACCTGGATATTCATACCCCCAAACAATGTTTAAAAGATTTTCTCTACTATAAACTTTATTTGGATTTGTAACAAGCAATTCCAAAAGATCAAACTCTTTCGCCGTAACATTAATCTCTTTTCCTTTGATGAAAACACGTCTGCCTTCTGTATCCAAACGTAAATCTCCTGCAACAATTTTGGTACTTTTCTCCTTTGTATCTGCAATTGGCTTCTGATGATTTCTTCTCATAATTGCCTTGATTCTAGCTTTCACTTCGAGAATATTAAATGGTTTTGTAATATAATCATCAGCTCCATAATCCAATCCCAAAATTTTATCCATGTCATCTCCCTTTGCTGTCAGCATAATAATTGGCATATTGGAAAATTCCCGAATCTGCTGACATACTTGAAAACCATCAAGTTTTGGTAACATGACATCCAAAAGTACAATATCGTATTCGGTATTTCTTGCTTTTTCTACTGCCTCTTCTCCATCATAAGCACAATCTACTTCCATCTGCTCCTGCATCAGACTGAAACGAATTCCTTTTACGATCATCTTTTCATCATCTACTACTAAAACTTTCGCCATATACCTCTCCTGTTCTACAAGAATTCAACGCAGTTTGTGTCTGCCTGATTCTGTCAGTTCATTACTGTTATCAGGTCTTTGATTTGCTCAAATGTCGCTTCTTTAATTCCTGGAATATTCATCAATTCTTCAATTGTCTGGAATGCTCCATTCGTATCTCGATAAGACAGAATCGCTTCTGCTTTTACCTCTCCAATACCTGGAAGTTGCGTTAGTTCACTCTTGGAAGCAGTATTTAAATTCAACTTGGCAGGCTGACCTTCTGAAATAGGCACAGATGACTCCGCCGCCTCCTGTTTGGACGGCACATAGATTTGTATTCCATCTTGTACTTCCTGTGCCAGATTTAAACTCTCTACAGAAGCATCTTCTCGGAATCCTCCTGCTAATTCAATAAACTGATATAATCGAAGATTTGCTTCTCCTTCATAAACACCTGGATTATTTACAGCTCCACAAATATGAACACAGATAACAGACGGTTGTGAAACCGCCTCAGAAGACTGCTGCAATTGTTCTGTTTCCACTGCTGTACTTCCAGCTGCCTCCCAACTTGGCTGTTGATAGTAAACCAAACCAGCAATTACAATTCCAACTGCAATAACGAGATACCGAATTATTTCCTTTGTTTTCATATTATACCTCCATTAGGCATAATACGCTCCTCTCGCCTGATAAACTTATTTTAACCAAAGAAATCATTTATGACAAGTAGATTTTTAAAAATATTAAGGAATCATTAAATTTTTTCATTGATAAAATTACTCTTAGAATTTTTTATGAAGACTTAAACAATACAATTCCAGCAATCGCCAATCCCATTCCAATCACCTTTTTCCATTCAAATGCAGCCCGCTCCACACCAAAAATTCCAAATAGTTCAATCAAATATGCAACTAAGAGCTGAGAAACTACGATAATCATGACTGACTTAGCAGGCCCTAAACTTCCCATACTTTGAATTACTGTAAACGTAATAAATGCTCCAATTACTCCGCCTAGCAATGTATACTTATTTTCCACTTGAAATAACACTCCCACACTATCCCTGCCAGTCATGCACCAAGCTACAATACAAGTAAGAAATGCCGTTAACTGTACAAAACCGGTTGCAACCCATATGCTGCTCTGTTTTGTTACTTCTGTATTGAATACCCCTTGAATACTCATTAGAGCACCCGATACTAATGCCATAATAATTCCAATCATAATAGACTCCCTTCTGAAATTAATATAACATTAGTATTTCAAAAAAGAATATTTTTATCCTGCCGAACTTATTTTTCTTCATTCTGTGCCTTAATCTTTTCTGCCAACTCGTTTAAATAAACCCATCGCTCCATTGTATCATCCAATTCTTGCTCAATTGTTTCTTTGTCCTTCATCAATTCATTTAATTTTGCTGAATCGGTAGCATTTTCCATAATCTCATCTTCTATTTTTTGC
>DVHN01000132.1 GCA_018712075.1 Candidatus Fimimorpha faecalis | reverse complement strand
TATTAGAAATTGAATTTAACACAGAAGAAAATGAACAGTTAAAAAAATCAGCACAAGAATTAAAACAGGTATTGGCATCTTGTGAATAAGTAAAAAATATCCATTGGATGTTTGAGATATATCACAATAATAATAGGAAAGCTATGAAGGTAAAAAATAAAACCATCATAGCTTTTTTATTAGATAGGAGAAAAGATTCCCAGTTTCACCTTTAAAGGAAAATTTTGTGACATATCCTTTGGATGAAGGTTATTATGAAATGAAGCGTTTTATAAAAGGAATGATAGATAAAAATAATATAAAAAAGAAAGTTAATTAGAATAAAAAAATAGATAAAAAAACGGTATAAAATAATAGTAAAGAAAAATAATATGAAAAAAATATAGATTAAATGGAAAAATTATAGAAAGTATTTAGTATAATATAGACAAAAAAAGAAAAGTGTAGTAATATAAGAACAGAAATTAAATTCTATAAAAAAGAGGTTATATAAACGACCTTAAAACTGTAATAATTTTAATTTATGTGATTCTATACTGCCACCATAAATAAGTAGAATGAAGAAATAGGAGGATAATTGTATGAAGAAGAAAATTATAGCAATTGCACTTGTGGGAATTATGACACTTAGTAATTTTGTTCCAGCATTTGCAAGCAGAAATTCAGCAAGTATAAGCGGAAGTACAGCTGCATTTAATGCAACGGGAACGATAACGATTGATAATGTAACAAATGAGTCAATAGCAACAGCAACAGCATCGGTAGCATGCGGAATGAATGTTACAGCAATTTTTGTGTATAATGGTGGTACTAGATATTCTGTCCCTGCAAGCAATTATGCAACTAGTTGTACAGCAATTGCACAAAAATCTGGAGTTCAAGCAGAAGCTGGAATAGGACAATTTACTGTTGTAAAAGATCCATATTCATGGTCACAAACAAAAGACGTAAATGTAATATAAAATAATCATTGTGGTGGCAGTATTAGATATATACTATTAATAATGTAGTAAAAACTGAAAATTAAGAGATATTGAGATTTAGATATTGATAGATAATATAAAAAATATTTATAATTATAACTTATAGAGTTTAAGTAAAAAATTATAAGGAGGGATCAGATTTTGAAAAAAATATTGCTTATTTTATGTATGCTGGTGTTATTTCTAACTGCTTGTGGATCAGATCAGGCAGAAGTGGAGAGTGAAGAATTTAATTTAGAAACAGATTTTCAATCAGAATATTGTGATCTGACTATGGATTCCCATCCTATAGTGGAAGTGGAGGATGGATACTATATTATCGTTGGATATTATATTTATTATGTAGATAAGGAAACGATGGAGTATACACCGCTCTGTAATAAGCCAAACTGCTTACATCAAGAAGAAACAGATCAAACAAAGGTAATGGATTGTAATGCAATGGTTCGATTAAATATTTCACTTCATACTAGTTTAAATTATTATAATCAGCATTTATATATTGCAGCAGTTGAACTATTAATAGATGAAAATGGAATGCCAGAAACTAAATATGTAATGGATAAAATTTCGTTGGATGGTGGAGAACGAGAAATCGTTCATGAATTTGAAAATCCTGTTGATACAGCGATTGTACATAGAGGATACATCTATTATAGCTCTAGTTTCAGTCAAATTGGCTCGAATGAGAAAACGGGTGTGTATCGGGTTCCAATTGAGGGAGGAGAGGAAGAATTACTATATAGTGCGGAAAACGATAATCAAATCTCGTATTTGAGAATAATTGGAACGAATCTTAGTTTTACAGAATATGACGAAGAACAGGGTGATTCGGTATGCTGGTATAATCTGGTAGATGGAGAGGTAAAAAAGACTTCATTTGGGGATGGAATTGACGTAGTTGCTGATAGGGTAGCAAATGGAAGAGTGTATTATCGTACTATGAAAGAATACAAAGATTATAACACATGGTCCACAAATTTGGATGGAAATGATGAAAAGAAGGAATCATTTGTATCTCAACACCAGGATGATGATTATTATTATGAAACAAATCCAGAGGATAAAACACAGACAGTATATGATTGGAAAACACAGAAAAAAGTGACTGAGTTTTCTCAATTAGGAGGAGGGGATTCTTTCTTTGCAGGAAAAGGAAAGTTATTCTGGTATGTATTAAATGATAGAGGAGGAATTAAAGTTTCTTATATTGATCGGGAAGATATAGCAAAAGGAAATACAGCAGTGAAAGTGTTAATGGATTTTTCCAAGAGTGAAACTCGTCCAGGCATTGTCATTGAATAGTCATTAAGTAAATAAAAGTGGGAAAGGGATAAAATGATATGTCACAAAATTAGATGGAAGACTTGAAAAAAGAAAGTTTTGTGGCATATCAATTGAACGAAGATTATTATGAAATAAAGGAAAATTTTTAATAAGAGTATTGAAGCATTCAAAAAACGGGAAAAATTTTTCAAAGGATAGAGTGATTGTTAGAAGGTGGAATGAAATGTTTTGGAGATATATATTTCTTTGGTTAAAAATAGTATAAGAAAAAGAAAAATAACTAAAAGATAAATAAAAAAACGGTGTAAGAAAATAGTAAAGAAAAATAATATGGAAAAAATATAGATTAAATGGAAAAATTATGGAAATATTTAGTACAATATAGATAAAAAATGAAAAGTGTAGTAAAATAAGAACACAAACGAAGTAATATAGACAACTTTAAAACCAGAGTAACGTTAATTTATATGATTTTATACCGACACCATAAATAAGAATGAAGAAATAGAAGAATGATTGTATGAAGAAGAAAATTGTGGCGATTGCACTTGTTGGAATTATGACACTTAGTAACTTTGTTCCAGCATTTGCAAGCAGAAATTCAGCAAGTATAAGTGGAAGCACGGCTGGATTTAATGCAACAGGAACGATAACGATTGATAATGTAACAAATGAGGCAATAGCAACGGCAACAGCGTCGGTAGCATGTGGAATGAACGTTACAGCAATTTTTGTGTATAATAATGGAGAAACTCATCCTGCGTATGCAAGCAATTACACGACTAGTTGTACAGCAGTTGCGCAAAAGTCTGGAGTTCAAGCAAAAAAAGGAATTGGAATATTTAAAGTTGTAAGAGATCCATATTCATGGTCGCAGACAAAAGAAGTACCTGTAATATAAAATGATTATTATGGTGGTAGTATTAGATATATTATGATTTTGACAATGTAGTAGAAACTAAAGGCTAATAAATATTGAGATTTAGACATTGATAGATAAATGTAAAGAGTATTCATGGTTATAACTTATAGAGTTTAAGTGAAAAATAGTTGATTATTATGAGGAGGTATCAAAACTTGAAAAAAATATTACTTATTTTATGTATGTTGGTGTTATTTCTAACTGCTTGTGGATCAGATCAGGCAGAAGTGGAGAGTGAAGAATTTAATTTGGAAACGGATTTTCAGTCAGAATATTATGATTGGACAACTGAACCTCATCCCATTGTAGAAGTGGAAAATGGTTACTATATGTTAGTTGGATATTACCTTTATTATGTGGATAAAGAGACAATGGAGTATACACCTCTTTGTAATAAGCCAAACTGTCTGCATCAGGAAGAAACGGATCAAATGAAAGTAATGGATTGTAATGCAATGGTGCGATTAGATCGTTTGATTTGTACTAATTTGAATTATTATAAACAGCATCTATATATTGCAGCAATTGAATTGCTAGCGGATGAAAATGGAATGCCAGAAAGAAAATATGTAATGGACAAACTTTCTTTAGATGGTGGAGAAAGAGAAGTAATTCATGAATTTGAAAATCCAGTTGATACGGCGATTGTACATAGAGGATATATCTATTATAGTTCCGATTTTAGTCAAATTGGTTCGAATAAGAAAACGGGTGTGTATCGGATTCCAATTGAGGGAGGTGATGAAGAATTATTATACAGTGCGGAAAGCAATAATCAAATTTCATATTTGAGAATAACTGGAATGAATCTTAGTTTTACAGAATATGATGAGGAACGTGGTCATTCGGTATGTCAGTATAATTTTGTGAATGGGAAAGTAAAAAAGATTTCATTTGGAGATGGAATTGATGTGGTTGGTGCGAGAATGGCAAATGGAAGGGTTTATTATCGTACTATGAAAGAGTATAAAGATTACAATACATGGTCCACGAATTTAGATGGAAGTGACGAAAGGAAGGAATCATTTATATCTCAGCATCAGGATGACGATTATTATTATGAAACAAATCAGGAGGATAAAACACAGACGGTATATGATTGGAAAACGCAGAAAAAAGTAACTGAGTTTTCTCAATTGGTAAGGGGTGGTTCCTTTTTCGCAGGAAAAGAAAAGTTGTTCTGGTATGGATCAAATGAAGATGGAGGAATTAAAGTTTCTTATATCAATCGGGAAGATATACCAAAGGGAGATAAGGCAGTCAAAGTATTAATGGATTTTTCTAGTGATGAAACTTATCCAGGTATTGTTACTGTTACACAATAGA
>DVHN01000131.1 GCA_018712075.1 Candidatus Fimimorpha faecalis | reverse complement strand
GAAAAGAAATTTACGAGAAATGGACATAAACATTGGACATAGCGGGTACTATGGATTTTGAGTTAAACTTGTTTGCTCAAACAGAACTATATCAACAATTATGTGAAACTTTAAAGGTGTTAGAGAAATGTCAGTCTGTACTTTCAACTTTCGGTTGCCATAGCCCCGAATATCCTGTATATTTTGATGAACGAGATGCCAGACTAAGAGAATTTTATATTTTCGAGCTTATGTTTCAAGAAATATTTAACAAAAAAATTCGTACATTTTCTAATACAAAAGAATTTGGCATAGAAGAATACAACAAAGAAAAAAAGATATGGACTCCATTCATTGTAATTGCACAAGAAAAAAGATAGCGATATTAAAATCACTATCCCTTTCAAATTTATATCTTAAAAGACATTTCATAAAAAAATATTCTATTTTGCTGATAAAATTTTTTCCTTTTGTTCATCTGTAACACCACTCCAATCTGCCCCCTCCAAATTCGCTTCAGACAGCATTTTAATAATATCTGGATTATCTAAGTCAAATCGGATTAATTGCATCCCTTTTAGATTTGCTCTTCTTAGATTTACTTCTTTCAAATTAGCTCCACATAAACTAGCTCCTTCCAGATTGGCTCCCTCCAGATCAGCTCCTTCTAGATCGGCTTCCCACAAACTAGTTCTTCTTGACTCCCATCTGATGTACTCATATCCTAGATTGGCTTCCTTCAGATTGGTTCCCTTCAAATTAGCCGCTTCCAAATTTGCTCCCTTCAGACTAGCTATTTCCAAATTAGCTCCTTCCAGGTTAGTTCTCCACAAACTAGCTCCCTCCAGATTGGCTCCCCACAAACTAGCGCTCTTCAAATTAGTTTCTCTCAAATCTGCTCCCTTCAGATCAGCCATTTCCAAATTAACTCCTTCCAGATTGGCTCCACATAAACTAGCTCCTTCCAGATTGACTCCCCACAAACTAGCGCTCTTCAAATTAGTTTCTCTCAAATCTGCTCCCTTCAGACCAGCTATTTCCAAATTAACTCCTTCCAGATTGGCTCCCTCCAGATCAGCTCCTTCTAGATTAACTTCCTTTAGACTAGCTCTCCACAAATTAGTTCTTTCCAGATTAGCTTCTTTCAGATTGGCTTCCTTTAGACTAGCTTCTTTCAGATTAGCTTTTTGCAAATTCGCCCTCTCCAAATTAGCTTTATTTAAATCAATTTCTCTTAAATCGGCTTCTTTCAGATTAGCTTCGCTTAGATTTTTTTTTGACAGATCTACTCCTTTTAGATTTGTTCTTGATAAATTTGCTCCTCTTAAATTTACTTCTCTAAAATTCATTCCTGATAAATCCAGTTCTGATAAATCTGCTTCCTCTAGATTTATTCCCGATAAATCTACTCCTTTTAAGTTAGCTCCTCTTAAATTAGATCTTCTTAAATTTATCATTCTTAAGTTTGCACCTCTTAAATCTACTCTGGATAAATCCGTTTCTGCCAAATCTACTTCTTTTAAACTAGCCTCCTTCAAATCAGATTCACTTAAATCAGATCCACTTAAATTCGTTCCATTCAAGCTACTAAAACATAAATTTGCTCTTTTTAAGTGTGCTTTGTTCATCTTGGCATTCTTTAAATTGGTTCTTCGCAAATCTGCTCCATTCAAATTAGTTCCATTCAAATCCGCTCCATTCAAATCCGCTCCTTCCAAATTTGCCTCTTCCAAATTCGCTCTATTTAAATTGGCCGTTATCAGATTCGCTCTATTTAAATTTATTCTATTCAAATTTGTTCCTTCCAAATTTGCTTCTCCCAAATTCGTTCCTTCCAAATTCGCTTTTGTCAAATTGACTTTTCTCAGATCAGTTCCACTCAAATTGGCTCCACCTAAATTAGCTTCACTTAAGTCGGCTCCATCCAAACTAGTTTCACTCAAGTTGACTCTTCTCAAATCCACTCCACTTAAATTGACTTCTCTCAAATCAGTTCCACTCAAATTCGTTCCTTCCAAATTTGCCTCTTCCAAATTCGCTCCACATAAATTGGCCTTACTTAAATCGGTTCCTCGCAAATCCGCTTTGATCAAATTCGCTCTGACTAAAACTGCCCCACTTAAATTAGCACTCCTCAAATCGGCTCTATTCAAATTCGCTCTTCTCAAATCAGCTCTATTTAAATTCGCTCTTCTCAAATCGGCTCTATTCAAATTTGCTTCACTTAAATTAGCTTTTCCCAAATCAACTTTTTCTAATTCTATTCCATCTAATAATACATTCTTAGATAATATTTCTAATATTGACTTTATTGGAAGAATAAAAATCTCCTTACCGTCTCTAAAAAGGTTCAAAACTGGTCGATTGTTTATTTGATAAATTAATCCATATATTTTCCAGCAATTATAAAAAATCGTTTTAATTACTTGTGATAGTGGTCTTTCTAATCTTCTAAGGAAATTTGTTTTTCCAATTCCATACAATAACATGTCTTTAAAAGCTCGAATAAAAACACTATGTTTTTGTTCGTGTTCAACCCATGTACTTTTCTCACTAGTTTCATGCTCATGTTGGATTCGAGCTTGAATAAAACGTACTGTATTTTCATTCAAATATCCTGCGTACAATAAATAAATATAACATGTGATCAAGCAATCCAATTGTTCATAAGATGTTTGCAACGTTTTTAATTGTTCATAGATTTTATCCAGTTCTAAAAAGATTTGTTCACATAGGAAGAAATCTTGAATATAATTATGATAAAACACAAGCCCTCCCTTATTATCACTTTTCCGATAATAGGTATGCAAAACATATGTGTCTTTCAATAACTTATGAATTTCTTTTGTATTTTTCACAGGGATTGAGGCATTCTTGTACCATTCTATTTGTATATCTTTTGGTATTTTTATCTCATTAATTAATTCTTCTATTTTTGCACTATTGATATCAAAACATTTATTTTCATACATCCAAAAAGCTATTTTTTCTGTAATTTGATACAAATATTCTTTTAATGGCTCTGTTTTATGCACTGCATCTATTTCAAAGTTTCTCTCTATATTCTCTCTTTTAAAAATCAAATAATAGATATGCCATAGGTTTGCATCACTTGTAATCACTATTTCTTTTTTTGCTATCAAATATAATGTCCATGGAATCCCAATGATTGCTTCTAATTCCTCTCTATCAACAGTAGAAATTCCTTTTTCTACCTCTTTAGAAATATTCAACTCAGCCCTTTTTGCTTTTTCTATCCATTTTCTTCGTTTTTCAATTGAAAAGTGTTGTAACTGAATTACTTTTATATAAGAACTAAAATCTTCTAATTCTTCCCAATGTATATAATTTGGTCTACTCGTAACAATAACTTTCCAACGTATCCTTCCAAATTTTAAATTCTTTAAAAGATTTTTAAAATATTGGGTTTTTTTCTCATTTTGAATGGACTCTACCATACAAAGTTCATCGAATCCATCCAAGATTAACAAAGATAATTGATTCTCTTCAGCTTTCTGCTCATCCTTATTTACATTAAGATATCGAAAAATATCCTCCCAAGGATTATCAATGTTTAATATTTGATTTTTTTCTAACATATCCCTTAATCGAACACAAATCAATTGTCTATCTTGAAAAAAGTTATCACCTAGTTTATTCTCTTCGAAATGTTCATAATGATATGCTATCTTCGAAACAAAACTAGTTTTTCCTATTCCAGCATCTCCTTCCATAAATAATAATCTAGTATTTGAACACAAAAATTCTTTTAAATAAGGAAAAAGTAAACATTTGTTCTTACTCTTGTATGGATATACTGGCAAACAATCTGGTTCCACATATAATTGCTTTAAATTTACACTTACAGAATCATCATCCATAGGAGGTAATTCTTCTTCATAACGTGCTGCATACTCCTGACGTTTTTCTGCAATTTTATTAAACATTCCTTTTAATTTGTCTTTTTCTTGAGAAGTACTTGTTTGATTCTTTAATAATTCTGTCACTTTTTGATTTGTATCTATTGTTATCTCTAATATTGTTTCACTGTTCACTTGCCCCTGTTGCTGATTTTTTAATAGCTGTGTTTGAATATATTTTATTTCTCCTTGCTTGCGAAAAATTTCTCGTATTATGACCTCTTTTCCATCCACGCAACCATATTGTATGATTTTTTCTAAAAATGTCTTCGTTAAAAACCCTAATTGCTCTTCGTTATCCCTTTCACTAGTACGCCAACAATCTTTCATCTTTTCCAATAAATCGATCGAGTTTTCATTTTCTTTCAATTTTTTCTTCATCCGATCTATGTAAGAATTCCATTCTTTACCTCCCTCATCTTCCATAGGCGCATTTGTAGAATAAATGAGATCTATCCCATATTTATTTTTATACAGAATCATTACTTCCTTATAGGCTCTGGAAAAATACTTTTCTTTCTCTTTGTTATTCCAAAACGTAGCAACCATTTCCCCAAAATCTTTCATATCTAAAATAGTCCCTATTCCTGACTTCATTTTATCTATTATAGTCTGTTCCATACTAACTTTTCCTTCTTTCCATAAACCCAAAAGATTATCTTTAATATTTATTTATTTTTACTAATACTAAAATTTTTAATCAAGTCATTCAGCCAATATATCTGTAAAATCAAAGTAGGGTTCTACTTCCAATCTTCGGTATGCGGCTATCTTCATATCCTCATTTTCTTCTTTCATTTGTTTAAAACATTGAATTGCATACTCTGTATCACTTTGATAATCAGACATATTCCGTACAATATTGTAGAGTTCAACTCCATTTGTGGTCAAAAAATATGCTTCCTGTTTAAATAATTTCGTATCTTCCCCTTGATACTCTATCAAACATAAGATATTTTCGTTATGTACCCCTAAATTTTTTCCCTTTTCTAAATAAATTGCCAGATCATGATCTCCTGTTAATATCCCTGCTTCAAGCATAGGCATAATACTATTGGCATAATTGATTCCATCTTCACTTAACACAGAAGTACAAGCAGCATAACCTTCATGTTCATCATAAAAACCTGTTGGATAAATGAAGTAAGAACTTCCGCTTTCCATAACATATTTACATAATATTGTAAATGTAGTTGCTTCTTCTGGCGACATATTACGAATCATATCTAAAGTTCTCAAAGAACATGTTTTTGGTCGTTCCATCTCATTTGCCAGTATTTTTCCCCAAAGCATTTGTAAATCCTCATTACTAATATTTCCTACTGCATCAAAAAAACGCATAAACCAATCAAAATCAAATTGAGTTTCCTGTTTTGAAGACTCCTTCCTAGCTCTACTTTGAGATTCCTGATCAGCCAATTTAGCTACTTTCAAAAAGTTACGGCATTTATAATATTCTAAATAGGTCATTTTCCCGTTTTCTAGTAAATCACTTACCACTTCTCCAAATTTATTTGCTTTTAACTTTTCAAGTTCTTCAATACTCGTATTCTTTCGCAAGAACACCGTAGTTATTAATGCTGTAATACAATTTTGAATAACCGGTGATACAATTGTAATCCCATCTTTAATTATTTCTAACATAGTTTCATCCATAATAATTTCTCCTTAAATTTAATGTATTTTTATTGACTCTACTTTAAACATACCTTCTTCTTCCACAACATCCTCTGGATGAATTACAAAGCAAATTTCAGAAATATTATTCAATGCTTTACTTCTCATTTTTTCCAAAGAAATTTCCAAATGATTTTCACCATAAACAACTGGAAGTTCAAAGGTTTCTAAAATGACATGGTTATCAGAATATTTAAATTCAACATAGATTTTTTTTAATGAGTTTGTAAAATTAGTTAAAATAAATTGGAATCTTGCACTAGGATTAAAATCTAGATAACGCCCTAAATCCAATTTATCAACGTACCTCAGCACTAAACTAATAAAATTAGGATATTTATTTCCTACCTGCTCATAAGGATTCATATTGAAATTTACCATAATGCTAGTTTCTGTAACGCTGTAATCAACAATATCACTTCGTTTTTTATAATTAATACTGTCATCAAAGTATACATTGATTCTTGATATTTCAACAATATTTTGATTCTTTAAATAGATTTGATCTATATCATACTTAAAAGAATGTAATTTTCGATTGATGCCAGAACCAACATTTAAATTTCTATCCTCTTTTAAATAACTTAAAAATGAACGAATATCTTCCTCACTTGACAATTCTCCCACTTGTATATTTGCCATTGGAGTTCCAGATAATGCCTCTCCTTTCTGCACTGGATATAAAACAAAAGGAAAGATATAGTCTTCTTCTTGTTTTTGATATTTTTTATACAAATAAGAATAAGCAACTCCCAATTCTGTCATACAAAATTTGCTTGCATAATATTCTTTACTAATAATCGGAATAAATAAATCACAATGATTAAGTTCTTCAAATATAGTTTCAATAAAATTTTTACCTACTTTTATATTTCCACTCTCAGAAGAGCAGAATACTTCAATATCATTGTTTACTTCCTCTAAAAAATCCGCAAATTTAAGAACGATTTCTTTGTTTTTGCTTGCATGACTAATAAATATTCTCATTTTCAACACCTCCATACTTTGATCCTACAAACGTTTTTTATCACAAATCTCATAAGCTTCTTCAAAATACGGTTTTAAAGCCCATTTAGAAGCATCGCCTACGATATAAAGATTATTCTTAGCCCTAGTAACCGCTACGTTCAAAATATTTGGACTTTTACTTGCCCATTCAATTGCTCCATCCCCCTTAGTTCCAGAATCCACACCTAAACAAATAATCACTGTTGTTGCTTCTTTTCCTTGGAAGGTGTGAACTGTTCCAATATTCGTATTAATACATTGCCTTACCTGTTCTTTTGCTTTTTCATCAGGAGTTTTGCTTAATTCACGGTATAAAAAATCATTTTCTTGAAAATATTGTGCTACCCCTTCTTTCACACTTCGAAATGGACTAATCACAAACAGAGAAGGTAATTTTTTCTCTTCCTCCATTTCCCATGTACTTTCGAACGCTTTTTTGACAATCGGTACAATCCGCTCAGCCTGTGCACGTACAAAGTGTTTCTTCTCTGCTTGCCCTTTTACGTCAATCCATACGCATGTTGTGTTCGCAGAATCTCTCGTGCCATATATCATTTTATTGTTATATACGATACAATTTGCAATATCAAATATCTTTCGCTGACATCTTCCATGAACCAGTAGTGGAGAACCAATATAAAACTTGTTATTAGAAATGGAGCGAACTCCTACATAGCAGTTTCTTTGATCTGCTAAACTCTGTACGCTTGTTTCTTTATTTGCAATAAAATTACTTTGTTTAAATTCTTGTTGTAACAGTTTCATTGTTTTATCATGAATGGTTACAACTGGCTCGATTTGTAATGGATCACCCACAACGACGACTTTTTTTGACCTCCAAATTGCTCCTACCGCAGATTGTGGCAATGCCTGTCCAGCCTCGTCAATAAGTAATAATCCGATTTCTTCCTGTTTTATATAACGTAAAAAACTACTTACTGATGCAAATGTTGTGGAAATGACAGGAACTACCAAGAAAAAGCTTTGAAGTAACGCTCCTGCAAACTTCTTTTGATCAGAGGGCTCTAATTGCCCTCTCATCCACTTACTAAACGTATCTAACTGGGCTCGCAGGAAATGAGAATTTTCCACAAGTGCTTTATGTAAATTCATTGCCTCCAAAAATAATTTTTCACGTAATATATTAATCCGTTTACTATTCCATGGTGCAGTATCTTGTGCTTTTTTACAAGCTTCTAACGAGTTTTCTCCAATCAAATCAGATAAAAATGTTTCATTTGGCACAACCATATCATCTGGGAAATTGATATCTTTAATTTTTTTTGAATGATTTTGAATTTTATTTTTACATTCTTGTATTTGCTTCTCATAAGAGGTCTCCCTTTTTTTATCTTGTTCACATAGATTCTCTTGTTCAAGTACTTGTTCATACAGTTTGGTTATTTCCTGTTCGAAAGAATATGCTATATCTTCAAGTTCCTTGTATTTCTTAATCGCTTGACTTTTACACTTCATTCGAAGACGAATGGAAAACAAAAAAGTAGTTTTCTTTATTTTCTGTTTCTCCTTATCTAACTCCTGTTGCTCTAGTTGCTTATTAGAAAAATTCTCACGAAACTTATCCAGTATCTCCCGATTTTTTTCAGACTTTACTTTTTGCTCTTGGTACTGCCTTTCTTTTTCTGGAAGTTTTCGAAGCAGTACGAGATATTGGTAATAGAGTTCCAGCTTCTCATATTCTGTTTCCACTTCTTTGTATGCGTTTTGAAATGAGCTGACTGCCTTTTTCCAATTCATCTCACGTTCCAAATTTGTTTTTTTCTGCTTTATCAAATATCGATTAAAATTAAATATTCCATCTTCTTTCGTTTTGAGTGGCCAAAATGCATCCATAAATGTACTACGATTGGCTCGGTTTCCCAATGAAGCTGCACACACTCCCCAACTTCCATTTTCTTTTTTCAGTATCTGATCTGACACCCCACTAAAATAAGAGTAAATTTTACGATAAGATTCACTAAGACTATTTTTATCAGGTAACTCCATTGTAATATTTTTTACTGCCACATTATTATTAGAAGCAACTAATATTCCATACTTCTTTAAAGAATCTTTTATCTCTTTAATATCCACTGTGTATTGCTCCCAAGTAATACTACCTAACGATTTTCCAAAAATATCATCTGGTTTTGTATAGTGACAAAATTCCATTGCTCTTTCTACAATATTAGCTGCAATAATATCTCTTAAAAGTGTTGTTTTCCCAGTACCTGGTGGACCATTTACGGAAAAAATAGGTAACTTTATTTCTTTGTGCATAGCAATATTCACAGCTAATTGCTGCATACTTCTTAAAGGATAACCACTCGGCCATTTTCCATATGGCATACTCTTTGGATTAAAAAGTCGAAAGAGTTCCTCTTTATCCTTCTCTACGTCAATTCGCTCTACCTTTTCTTCACTCAAGTAAGAAGTCAATGCTTCTCCACAACGCTTCTCTTTAATGTTAAAGATTACACGTTCTAAGTCACGAACATAAAAACTATTTAATAAGTCATTCGATTGAATGATCTTATCAATTTGCTCTTCTTCTTCCCTTTTTCGTTCAAGAGCTTCTACCTCTTGATCTGAGATTTCTGCTTGCTCCACTGCCTCTACTTTCTGGCTCGTTTCCTTTCCAATTACCTTTTCTTCATTCTCTTGACTAGAAACATCTGTTTGCTTGATTGTTTTTTTTCCAAGCACTCGATCTACTCTTATCCAATGATCAAAAAACTTAATATTCCATCCAATACTTTCGCAGATATTATTTCGAATTTGTTCACATGCTTCATAACAAAATGGTGTTGACTGTAATTGATTTTTCAAATCCAAAAACAGATTTTCTTGATAATTTTCAAAATCATCTTTCCAACTTAAGAAAATATTACTTTGAGTTCTTTCTCTAATTTTAAGTCTTCCTACCGCCCACGGAAAAGAGGATACCTTGAAGCTTTCTGGATCTGGATCAAGAAGAGCATTGGACAGCAAACGAAATTTACAAAAGCAACTCCTATCATCCGTCCTTTCACGAAACTCATTTTCTGCATGAAGAGTTTTAATAATACTATCCAATGCCTGATCCACTTGAAATATTCCAAAATAAACCTCATAATACCGAACTTCTTTGTCTTTTGGAACTTCAAGTTTCATAAAATTAGATAGATCATTCGAATTGCTAATATAATAACTTTTAATATAGTCACTAGAGCATTCTTTCAAATTATAAGGATAGAAATGTTCCAATCTATGCCAATACTGCAATTTCTTTATCATTTTTTCGTCCATTTTTAATTCCCTTCTTTTTCTTATTGAGTAAAGAAACAAAAGCTTGTTTTGATACATTTTACCATTAAACAGATTTTTCTGTCCAGAAAAATCCCATTCAAATTAACTATAGTTTTTACCAAATTTTTCTTACAAACTTTGGTGATTTTGTTCAAATAAAAAAGACAAGCATTATAATTGTTTTTTATCACAATACTTGCCTTGTTTTTCTTTTATTTTTTATCCAAGAAAATATCTATCCATTTTTCTTACTTTCTCTTACACCTTATCAGATTAATAAAAATTTTCTTGATACGAAAACTTCGACCTTTTCTCTGTGGCAGTTCAACTTTCTCTAAGTTAGCTTGTTTTATTGCATTTTCAGGGATACTTGCATTTGCATACACTCTGGTATTGTCATACACCTTATCCCAAATACAATCAACTCCAAAAATCTCAGCATCTCCAAAAACAATGCCAGAAATAGTAGCATGTTCATATACTTTAGCATTTCCATACACTCTAACCTCTTCCTCTTTTGCGAATGAAAACACTTTAGCATTTTCGTATATATCCTTCTTTTTCTAGACAATAAAAGAACTAGGAATTTGAATTAATTTTTCCTAGTTCCTTATTTATCCTTATATTATCCCTTTACATTAATGGTAAGAAATACTTTCTGCTGGATAACGAGTTCCTGACATATCATCGGATTCAAATAATCTCCTGTTTAAATCCAACACTTACTTTACTATTTTCTTATTTCCTTTTAATTACGAAGAAGTGATTTTTGCCAACTTCTTTTTTCTTTTCGATCAATTACTTTCATTTTTTTTACCAACTTACGGTTCGTTTTTGTTAATCGTTTAGAAATCTTTGTCGTAGCTTCATTTGGTACTTCAATATCTCCTGTTAAAGCATTTGGTATAGAATGAGTTTCAAAATGTATTGCCATAAGCTAAATCTCCTTTAAGTTACAATTTGAAAAGATTTCATAGGTTTCATCAATAAAATTATTAGATTTATAATATAATGAAGTAAATATTTCTGTCAAGACCTTATCTCGTACGATTTCATTCATTTCTCCCCAATCAATAGATGCATAGTCTTGATTAATATTTTCCTCTTTATCATATTCAGAACAACTTGTTTCAATGACTTGTTCTCCTCGTAAATGATTAATTACATATGGTACAAAAACCAAGTGTCCTTTATATCTTATACTTAGAATTGCCCAAGTATCACTGTTTTTTGAAGAGGTAGCATCCAGCAAAACTTCTACCCGTGCTCTCTTTTCAGCAAAAGTAAAAATCGTACCTATTTCTAAAACCCAAATAAAACGAGGATATGATTGACTAGAATAATATTCATAAACATCAGAGTTATTGGTTGTACTACATCTAAAATCTTTATAACTATTAGAAGACGCTAAATACATTCGCCAAACAAACGGATTTTTTTTCGTATATCCCCACGTAGGATCGCCATAGGCATCTTGAATCATCTTAATAAACTCAGGATCTTTTAAAAAAAGTTCATCAAAAATACTTCTAGCTCTTGAAGCATCCAGAAAAATCCTCTTATATAAAGGAACCAACAAAGAGTCAAATCTTCCTTTTATTTTTTGAATTGCTTCTTCAGAATATTCAAAGTTCCTTTCATAATCCTCCTCTTCAATATTATAACTTCTCGGAATCTTCAGCCCTGATTTTATAAGGCT
>DVHN01000130.1 GCA_018712075.1 Candidatus Fimimorpha faecalis | reverse complement strand
ATTTTATTTTTCTTCTTTTTATTTATCCTTTTTCTTTTATTTTCGATCTTTTTTAATCGTTTAGAAATTCTCGTTCCTACTTCTGCTAAAGTACAATGTTTATCTGCATATACAATAATATATCCCTCTTTCGTTTTAGGAGGTATAATCGTAAGCGGCCACATATGATGTAAAATCATATCTTTTTCTGTACGTGAAAGTAAGAACTCTCTCTCTGCATTTTTCAACGCTACACGTGGATGCGTCAAACCATGAAAACGGTTACCCGTTTCTTGCTTATGAGTATGCCAATCGTAAAGAAATAAATCGTGCAGCAATCCTCCTCGTGCCGCTGTATAGAAATCTAAGTCTAATTTCTTAGCAATTCGATAGCTTAAATAAGATACTTGGATACAATGCGCCTGTGTCGATGTAGTTCCATGTTGTATAAATTGGGACATCATCTGAAATGACGGGTTATCTAAAATATCCTTCACACAGCGATAATACTTCTCATCTTTTTCATATTCTTTTTTCTCAATCCAAGCTTCATCCTGTATCCAATGACGGACCTTCTTTCGGAAGGTCCGTCGTCTCTTATATGCCCGAACAATACGTTCCACTGACATAAATTATTTAGCCTCTTTCTCTTCTTTTTCTGCATCTACATCTATTGGAAAATTGGAGCCAAGCAACTCATCATAGAGTTTCTCATAAGTTCTCGCAGCTGTATTCCAGGAGAAGTCTTTTTCCATCGCTGCAACTACCATCTTGTCCCAAGCCTTACGATCTGTGTAATATACCTTCTTTGCATAGTTAATAATACCTAACATTTCATGCGCATTATAGTTTGCAAAAGAGAATCCTGTTCCGCTGCCATCAATTTCATTATATGGCTGAACCGTGTCACGAAGACCACCCGTCTCACGAACAATTGGAAGCGTGCCATAACGCAGACTCATCAGCTGACTCAATCCACATGGTTCAAATAAGGATGGCATAAGGAATGCATCACAGCTTGCATAAATACGATGAGACAACGCCTCTGAGTAGAAAATACTTGCAGAAACACGATCTGGATATTTATTCGCATAGAATCGGAATAAGTTCTCATATCTGGCTTCTCCAGTTCCAAGCACAACCAGCTGTACATCTTCACTGCAAATCTGCTCAATTACACAGTCAATTAAGTCAAATCCTTTCTGATCGGTTAGTCGAGAAACGATACCAATCATAAATGCATTTGGATTCACCTCTAAACCTAATTCTTTTTGAAGAGCTTCCTTATTCTTTGGTTTTTGATCAAACACTGTTTTTATATTATAATTTGCTTCGATATCTGCATCTGTCTCTGGATTATAAAAATTATAATCGATACCATTGACAATACCACTCAAACTATTTGATCTTGCACGAAGCAATCCATCCAATCCTTCACCATAGAACGGCATCTTAATTTCTTCTGCATAACTATTACTTACCGTAGTAATCTTATCTGCATATACAAGGCCTCCCTTTAACAGATTACCATTGTTATAAGATTCCAACTTATCACTTGTAAAATAGTAATCAGAAAGACCTGTTACATTACGGATCGTATTAACGTCCCATGTTCCCTGGAATTTCAGATTATGAATCGTAAAGATTGTTTTAATTCCCCAGAAAAATGGATCTCCTTGAAAACTATCATTTAAATAAACTGGAATCAAGCCTGTCTGCCAGTCATGACAGTGAATGATATCTGGGCGGAAACCAATTAATGGAAGACTGGAAAGAACTGCCTTAGAGAAAAAGCTGAATTTCTCAATATCTTCATACATATTACTATAAGGCCAAGGACCACCAAAATAAAACTCACTGTCAATGAAGTAAAATTTGACTCCTTGATATTCCATTTCCAATATTCCTACATATTGATTTCTCCAGTAAAAATCAGTGTAGAAATGTGTTACATACTTCATCTGAGAACGAAGTTCCTCTTTAATACACAAATATTTTGGAAGCATTACACGTACGTCATATTCTTCTTTATTAAAATATTTTGGTAATGATCCTACTACATCTGCTAAACCACCTGTTTTAATAAATGGAACACATTCAGATGCCGCAAATAATATTTTTTTCATCCTAATCCTCCTAAAATTTCATTTTGTATATATTATACACCAGAATTAGAATTTTTTAAAGTGGTTTATCAAAATTTGACATAAGTTTCCTGTATTTTTTCTTACTTTTTCTGTATTTTGTATTCTAAACGAATTTTATCCGAGATTAACGCTATAAATTCTGAATTAGTTGGCTTTCCTTTTCCATTATTTACCGTATATCCAAATAGCTCATCGATTGTATCCATCTTACCTCTGCTCCATGCAACTTCAATTGCATGTCGAATTGCACGTTCTACTCTGCTTGGAGTAGTTTGATAATGCTTTGCAATTTCTGGATATAACGCCTTTGTAATGGAGTTTAACATATCCATATCCTGAATGCACATAATAATTGCATCTCTCAAATATTGATATCCCTTTATATGAGCAGGAACACCAATTTCATGTATCATATTTGTTACATCATGTTCTAGATTTCTCTCCTCATTTTGTAACCTTGCTTCCATATAAGATGGAATTGTTTTTCCCTGTATATTTTTTTGTAACTTGTTTGCACCAATCTGTCTTACTCGATTAATAATCATTTTGTTATCAAATGGTTTCATTATATAATAAGACGCTCCCATATTAATTGCATCTTCTGGCACAGGTTCTTTTGTGATTCCTGAAACAATAATAAATGATGGCATCTTTTTTACATTTCTGTCATGTTTAATCCTATCCATCACACCCAATCCGTCAATTCTTGGCATAACCAAATCTAATAATACCACATCTGGCTCTTTATCACGAATCAGACGACAAGTTTCTTCTCCATCTTTCGCTGTTCCTACAACATTAATGTCTTCTTCTGCTGTCAAGATATCATCTAGTAAGGTTAAGATTCTTTCGTTATCATCAGCAATCGCTACATTTAATTTTGCCATTTCTGGACCCCCTGTTCAAATTTTAAAGGTAAGATGACTATTCAGTTATTGAATAGTAATAAGCAAGTTTCATTATAGATATCCATAATATACGAAACAAATAAAAACTTCCGCTATTTGTGACAATTTTCGACACAATTTTATATTTCTATTTATTCTAATATCATATACTATAGCAAAAATTTTAATATAAATTAGAATTTTCTAATTTTTATTTTGCATCCATCTGCTTCATTTCTTCTAAGAATATCCCATATCCCTTTGTTGAGTCCTGAATGAACACATGCGTTACTGCTCCAATTAGTTTTCCATCTTGAATAATTGGACTTCCACTCATTCCCTGAACAATCCCTCCTGTCTTCTCCAACAGTTCTTCATCTGTAATTTGTAACACGATTCCTTTATGATCATTACGACCCGATGTATTTACTTCCAATATCTCGACTTCATAATCTTTCGTAATTCCATCTACATTGGAACGAATTTGAGCAGGCCCTTCGTGTACATCTTGCTTGTACCCTGCCAGAATCCATTCACCTTGAACTTGTTCTTTCAATTTTTCATTTGCTGTTCCAAAAATTCCCTGTACAGTATTTGCACTAATTTCTCCATATCGGTGATCTCTTCCATAACAGATTGTTCCTGAAAGAGATCCAGGACTTCCTGAACTTCCTTTTATTATTGTATAAATATCGGCCTCATAAAGACATCCTGAATCAGCTTCCATAAGTAAACTTGTATCAGAATCACTAATTCCATGTCCCAATGCTCCAAATCGCCCCTTCTTATCAATATATGTTAATGTTCCAATTCCTTGTGTATCATCCCTCACCCAAAGTCCTAACTTATATTCTCCTGGCGCTGTATTTACTGGATGAACCTTCACTTCCATCTCTTTTTTTTCTCTTCGTATCGTTAATTTTACATCCTGCATCCCATTTTCATTTAACATTCTTATAAAAGCTTCTTTATTTGGAATATCCTGGTCATTCATTTTTATAATATAATCTCCAGTCTTTACAATATCTTTGGCCGGTTCACTAATCGTTCCCTGACAATCCGTTAACTTGGAGGTTCCAATTACAAAAATTCCATCCGACTCTAAATAAATCCCTACGGGAAATCCTACTGGCAATAAATATTCTGGTTCAACTGCATTTACCTCAATATTTTTTATATTCCAAATTCCAAACAATCTTAACGATAACTCATAATTTCCTATATCTGGTATATAAATCGAAAATGGCTTGTTTAAAGTTATATTTTTTTTCTCTGATGAAATATGAGTCTCATCATTAACCATAACTTCTCTACATTGCGCTTCAATCCTTCCACCGAAAGGCAAACGCAGATTGACTTCATTTTTTTCCCCTGCTGAAAGATAAATAGAATCTGGAATTTTCACATTCCAGCTGTATATCATATAAATGATCATACATATAGCAAAAGTAGAAAATATCGTCCATCTGCGCCTTTGTTTCTTCTTTATCCGCATCGTCCCACCATCCTTCTTTTGAAATCATTCCAAGGATAGTATATGGACAATCCGAAAATGTACACTTATTTTTTTTTATTTTATTTTGTTATTTTTGTACGATTTGCCATATCTTTCATTTCGATGGCTGAATCCAACGTTTTCTTCGTAATTTCTGTTCCTCCCAGCAATCGTGCCAATTCTTGAACAATTTGCTCTCCATCTAATTCATAAATATTCGTTTTTGTAACTTGATCAATTGCCTCTTTTTCAATTAAAAAGTGATGATCTGCCATAGCTACGATCTGAGCCAAATGACTAATACAAATCACTTGATGATTTTTGCTGATTAATGACAGTTTCTCCGATACTTTCTGTGCAGTCCTTCCGCTAATTCCCGTATCAATTTCATCAAAAATAAGCGTAATATCTTCATCACTTTCAGCTAACACTGACTTAATCGCAAGCATAATACGAGACAACTCCCCACCTGATGCGACATCTTTTAATGGACGAATTTTTTCTCCTGGATTAGTAGAAATTAAAAATTCTGCTTGATCCATTCCATTAACGGAAAAGTTATCTAAAGGTCGAATCGCAATTTCAAATTGTACATCCAAGAAATTCAAATCTAACAAAGACTGCTTCATTAACTGCTCCAACTGTTTGGCTGCTCGTGTTCTGATTTCTGTTATTTTTTTTCCAATCTCAATGAGCTGCTGTTTCGCCTGTGCAAATTTTTTGCTAACCTCTGCTTTTTTCTCTTCAAAATGAAGATACGTTTCATATTGTTCTCGCTTTTTTTCTGCATATACTAAAATATCTTCTATTGTTTTTCCATATTTTTGTTTTAAAGAATGAATCACATCCATTCTTGTCTGAATCTCATACAAACGCTCTTCATCCATCTCTGAATGATCCAACACAGAAGAAACTTCTCGATTGACATCATCTACCAATGCCTCTAAATCCATAAGTAAATCTGCAATCGAACGCAAATTTTCATCATATTCCAAAATACGCTGAATCGTCTTTACACTTTGACTAATGATATCGCCTGCACTATGATTACCTTCATATCCAAGTAACGCTGCAATTTCTTCTAATCCTTGTACGATTTGCTGTCCATGTACCAAACGTTTATATTCGACATTTAATTGTTCTTCTTCTCCAGGAATCAACCCTGCATGATCAATCTCTTGAAGCTCAAATTCGAGAAACGATAATTCTCGTCTTCTCTGTTCTTCATCTATTTCATAATGCTCTAACTCTTTTTTCCATTTTATATAATTGTGGTATGCCTGCTGATTTTTTATTTTCCATTCTTGCAGTTGAGACTTGGCAAACGTATCCAAAATTTCCAAATGTTTTGCACAATAAAGAAGTGACTGATGTTCATGCTGGCCATGAATATCAATAATTAGACTTGCTATTTCCTTAATTTTCGATGCGGGTACCGTTTCTCCATTTAATCTGCATATACTTCTGCTTTCCATTAACTTTCTGGCAATAATTAACTGATCCTCCTCCAAAGAAACTTCCATTTTTTCCAGTTCCTTTTTAATAGAATCCTCCTTGATCGAAAAAACAAGCTCAATATATGCAGAGTCAGCATTGTGACGAATGATTCCTTTTGGTATCTTTCCTCCTAACGCAATATTAATCGATCCAATAATAATTGATTTTCCAGCACCAGTCTCTCCACTTAATATATTTAATCCCTTTTTAAAATCTATTTCCGCATATTCAATTAATGCTAAATTCTTCACTGTTAGACTTTCGAGCATTCTCCTCCTCCTACTTTAGCAAGTGTTCAATTTTATCCATTAACAACATACTGTCATTCACGGAAGGCGTTGCACACATAATTGTATCATCTCCTGCAATACATCCTACTACTTCATTGAACTGACAGGCATCCAAAGCAGCAGCGGCAGCCATAGCCATACCAGACACTGTTTTTATCACCAGTAAATTTTGTGCTACATCCATTCGAACAAAGCAATCTTGAAGCACTCGAATATATTTATCGTTTTGCGGATTAATCTCTTTCTGAGGAACAATATAACGCTGTTTTCCCTTTCCTACACTGATTTTCGTCAATTTCAGCTCACGGATATCTCTGGAAACGGTTGCCTGTGTAATTTGAAAACCCGCATTTTTTAACCGAAGTGCCAATTCTTCCTGCGTATCAATCTCGTAATTTTTAATCAGCTCAATAATTTTTTTCTGCCGTTCTAATTTCATTATTTTTTTCTCCTTACTGAGTTGCCATTTTTTTTCGTAACGTCTCCAAAAAACTAACCTTACTAATTCGAATTAACTTTGCTTTTTTTTCAGAACAAGTAATACGAATCGTATCTCCATTTTCAATCCAGCAAGATGTATCAGCATCGTAACTGACAACCGCTTTCGCCCTTCTCTTATTTTCTCCTTGATAAATTAATTCAATAACTGAGTCATCTGGAAGCACAATACTCCGAGAACTCAAACTATGTGTACAAATCGGAGTTAACACAAACATACTGCTATTTGGGGCTAAAATTGGACCACCTGCGGAAAGGTTATAGGCAGTTGAACCAGTTGGTGTCGCAACAATCATTCCATCTGCCTTATAATGATTTAAACATTCTCCATTTACACAAAGTTCAAATTTAATGACACCTAATGGACCGCCACGTCCTAGCACAATATCATTCAATGCAACATCCCGATAAATACTCTTCCCTTCTCGTTTCAGTTCTCCTTGAATCATCATTCTCTCTTCCACATAATACTCATCTTGAATTAGTTTTTCTAAAAGTGGTTCAATCGACTGGGCGCCTACCTCAGCTAAGTATCCTAGTGTTCCCAAATTAATTCCTACCATTGGAATCTGCAAATTTAATAAATCTCTTGAAGCTTGAATAATTGTTCCATCTCCTCCCAATACAAGAATACATTGGGTATCTTTTGGAACTTTTCTGGCATCTGTATAGCGAGAACGAATAGGCAGATTTCCTGTTGCTTTATAAATTCCACAGTACTTTCCCCTTTTCTCTAAATAATGTTGGATTGACATTGCTGTTTCTGATGTCTGTTCTTTTTCTGTATTACTTATAATAAAAAACTTATCCATCCATTTCCCCTTGCTATCTTATTCTGTTCGTTTCCTGGCTATTTTTTACAATAACTCATGGGATTGTTCTACTAGTACTTTGACATCTGGATCGGCTCGATTCATTTCTTCTTCTGTTGGGCTGTTTTGTAATTGAAGTAAATATTCAATATTGCCTTCTGGCCCCTTAATCGGAGAAAACTCCAAATTGCAAATTGCAAATCCAATCCCTTTTGTATAGGCAATTACTTTTTCAATTACTTCTTGATGGGTCGATTTTTCTCTTACAACCCCTTTTTTCCCAACTTTCTCCCGACCAGCCTCAAACTGTGGTTTAATCAGACAGACCACTTGTCCTCTTGGAGACATGAGCGCCTTCACAGGCTCTAAAACCTTAGTCAATGAAATAAAGGAAACATCAATGGATACAAAGTCAATAGGCTCCCCAATTTGTTCTGGAGTTACATAACGAATATTCGTGCGTTCCATACAAATAACTCGATTATCTTGACGAAGTTTCCACGCAAGCTGCCCATGTCCGACATCAACTGCAAATACTTTCACTGCACCATTTTGCAGCATACAATCGGTGAAACCACCTGTCGATGCTCCCACATCCATGCATACTTTTCCATCCAAAGAAAGATTAAAATTTTTTATTGATTTTTCTAACTTCAATCCACCCCGACTAACATATTTCAAAGTGTTTCCTCTTACTTCAATTGGAGCATATGGATCAAACATAGAACCAGCTTTATCTTCCTTCTGACCTTTCACATATACTTGCCCAGCCATAATAATTGCCTTTGCCTTTTCTCTCGATGGAGCAAACCCTAAATTAACAAGCAAGACATCCAAACGTTCCTTCATAATAAATCAAACCTTTCCATCCAACAATTAACTTTCTAAGTATTTACAGTATCTATTTTTTATCTTAGCAATGATTCCATCTCTGTCAATACCAAGTATTT
This sequence comes from Candidatus Fimimorpha faecalis, assembly GCA_018712075.1. GTDB lineage: Bacteria > Bacillota > Clostridia > Lachnospirales > Lachnospiraceae > Fimimorpha > Fimimorpha faecalis. Next base: position 5,209 of record DVHN01000130.1, on the reverse strand, counting down.
GTTTTAACTCTGAAATTGTTCCATGCTCGATAAATTCATTTGGAATTCCAACCATTAAAACTTGCATAGAGTAATTTTTTGCACTAATATATGCCGCAATCTTTTCTCCCATTCCTCCACTGAGTACATTTTCTTCCATTGTTACTACAAGTTTATGTGTTCCATTGAGTTTGTCTACACATTGTTTATCCCACGGTTGAACAAATCTCATATTAATTACGGTCGGCTCATATCCATCCTGCTTTAGTTTTTCTGCCACCTCCATCGCTGTCTGCACCATTGTACCAATCGCTAATAATGCAATTTCCTTGCCTTCTTGCAATAACTCGCTTTTTCCCAGTTCAATAGCAGCACGATATCCTTTTAATCCTGTATAGGCAGTTCCTCTTGGATAACGAATGGAAATGGGATGAGAATAGGTCGCTGCAAAGTCCATTCCATCCATAAATTCATATTTATTTTTAGGAGCAAATATTGTCATTCCAGGAATGGAACTCATATAAGAAAAATCAAACACTCCTTGATGCGTTTCTCCATCGTTTCCAACTAGTCCAGCTCTGTCAATCGCAAAAATAACTGGCAAATCATTTATACAAACATCATGAATTATCTGATCATAGGCTCTTTGTAAAAAAGAAGAATAAATTGCTACGACTGGCTTTAATCCAGAAGCTGCAAGTCCCGCTGCAAATGTAACTGCATGTTCTTCTGCAATTCCAACATCAAAAAACCGTTCTGGATATTCCTTCGCAAATCGTTTCATTCCTGTTCCATCTGGCATTGCCGCCGTGATACCTACAATGGTATCATCCTTTGCCGCAATATTACAAAGCATACGTGCAAAAACATCCGTATAAGTAGCCTCCGTTTTTTTCTGTTTTAACAGACCAGTCGCAATATCAAATGGTGCAATTCCATGAAATTTTGCTGGGTTTTTAACTGCTGGTTCATATCCCTTTCCTTTTTGCGTACGTACATGTACAATTACTGCTCTTTTTAAACGCTTTGCATCCGAAAATACCCGAATCAATTGATTAATATCATGCCCATCAATTGGACCCAAGTAAGTGATTCCCATATTTTCAAACAACATTCCTGGTATTACAAACTGCTTAATCGTAGATTTTGTTTTACTGATACGTTGTACAATTCGTTCTCCTACTACGGGTATTTTTGAAAGCGTATTGGAAACATCCTCTTTTAGATTATTATAAGTAACATCTGTGCGAATGGATTCCAAATAAGCAGATACTCCACCTACGTTTTTGGATATGGACATATCATTATCATTTAATACAATAATAAAATTAGACTCCAGTTGGGCTGCATTATTCAATGCTTCGTATGCCATTCCTCCTGTTAATGCTCCATCTCCTATTACTGAAATAACTGAGTAATCTTCTTTCTTAATATCTCTTGCATACGCCATTCCAAGACCTACTGATATGGAAGTGGTACTATGCCCTGTATTAAATGCATCGCATGGGCTTTCTTTCATTTTAGGGAATCCACTCATTCCTCCTAACTGACGAAGCGTATCAAATCCCTCTTTTCTTCCTGTTAAGATCTTATGTGTGTAAGATTGATGTCCCACATCCCATATAATCTTATCTTTTGGGATTTGAAACGCCAGATGAAGTGCCAATGTCAACTCAACTGTACCCAAATTAGAAGCCAAATGCCCCCCTGTAATACTAATTTTATCAATTAAAAATTCTCTTATTTCCTGTGCCAATTCATCCAATTCTTCTTTTGTCAAGTTAAGCTTTTGCAAATCTCCAGGCTCATTAATTCGTTCCATTATCATTGATTTATAGCCCCTTTACCATTCTCTTGTAATCAGCATTTGGATAAGCTCTTCTAAGAACAGGTTTTGTCCTGGCAATTGTTTTAACTGTTGAATTGCTTGCTGTGAAATACAATCCACATCTTTTTTCGACTGTTCCAAACCGTTTAACGTTACATAAGTCGTTTTGTTATTTTTTTCATCGCTCATAACAGGTTTTCCGAGTATTTCTGTTGTACTTGTTAAATCTAAAATATCGTCTCTAATCTGAAATGCCATCCCAACTTTTGCTGCAACCTGTTCTACTATCTTTACTTCTTGTTCGCAAGCTCCTGCTAAAACTGCTCCAATCATCATAGATGCTTCCAGCAGCGCTCCTGTTTTCAGACGATAAACAAAATCTAACTGTTCTCGATTCATTGGACAATCTGTAAGCTGCACATCCACAGTCTGTCCGCCAATCATACCATAGATTCCTGTTTTTTCTGCCAGAATTTTAATTGCTTGTCCCACACGAGCTGGATCTGTTTCCATCGCAAACGCCTTTGCTGCTGTTTCAAATGCATAAATCATTAATGCATCTCCTGCCAATACTGCCATATCATAACCAAACGTCTTCCATACCGTAGGTTTTCCTCTTCGAAACTCATCGTTATCCATGCATGGCAGATCGTCATGAATTAAAGAAGAAGTATGGATCATTTCAATTGCAGCCATAAATGGCTCAATTACTTTTTCTTTTCCGCCAAATAGCTGATATACTTCTCTCATAATCATTGGACGTAGCCGCTTTCCGCCCACTTTGATGCTATAATTACAAGCCTCAAAAATCACTTTCTGTGGTCCCTCTTCTGCTGGCAAATAGTTCGAGATAATCTGTTCTATCTCTGCCATTTTTTCTACTATTTTTTCATTTTTCACTTGTATCACCACTTTCACTCAGTATTTTAATTTTTTTCTCTACTCGGTCTAGTTGTGAAGAACATTTTTTAATTAACTTTATTCCTGCTTCAAAACTTGCCAAAGCTTCTTCCAGTGTTTGATTTCCCTGCTCCATTTCACGAACAATCTGATCTAACTGTTCTAAATTTTCATCTATCGTCATAGCGAATCTGCTCCTTTTTCAACACGCTTGTCTGAACCCTTCCATCTTTTAGGCGAAGAAAAATTGTCTCTCCAATCTGAATCTGATCTATGGATTCAATCGGATCTCCTTCCTGATCCGAAAGATAGGCATATCCTCCTGTCAACTTATTTAATGGAGAAGCTCCTTGAAGCCTTTTTCCAATTAATTCTAAACGATGCCGATTTTTTTCCAAATAATACTCCATACTTCGTTGTAGTTCTCCTTGGAGCTTTGATAAACACTGCTTTTTTTGCAGCAATTGGTTACCAGGATGCAAAAGGCGCAGTCTTAATAATTCTTTCTCCAGACGGTGTTTTTCCAATTGTAATCTCTGATTAATTGACAGCTCCATTCGCTGTTTGATTTCTTCCAACACCCCATCCAATAGTCGGTAATCGAAAACTGCCAACTCCGCTGCCGCAGATGGCGTAGGTGCACGTAAGTCTGCCACAAAATCTGCAATCGTAACATCCACTTCATGTCCAACTGCTGAAATAATCGGCGTTTCACATTCAAAGATCGCTCTCGCCACAATCTCTTCATTGAATGCCCATAAATCTTCAATGGAACCTCCGCCTCTTCCAACAATCATACAATCTAAGTTCATACGATCCAAAACTTGAATCCCATGGACAATACTTTCCGCAGCTCCGTCTCCTTGCACGAGAGCAGGTTGGAGATAGAGCTGCACATAAGGATTTCTTCTTGTTGCGATTTGAATAATATCATGAATCGCTGCACCAGTCGCCGCTGTTACAATTCCAATTGACTTTGCATAACGTGGAATGGGCTGTTTATATTGTTCTGCAAACATTCCCATTTCTTCTAATCTAAGTTTTAATTCTTGAAACCTCTGATAGAGATCTCCTGCTCCGTCCTGTTCAACCTGATTTACATAAAGCTGATAACGTCCATCTCTTTCGTAGACGTTTATCATTCCACTGCAAATCACTTTCTGACCTTCTTGTAAGTGAAAATTTAATCCACTTCGATTTTTATAGAACATAACACATGCCAGCGTGCTCGTTTCATCTTTCAATGTGAAATAAATATGCCCGCTGGTATGATATTTACAATTGGATACTTCCCCTTTAATTTTCATTTTGTTCAGAACAAAATCTTGTGTGAACATATTTTTTATATAGGCATTAACCTGCCGAACGCTATATATACTTGCCATACTATCTCATTAATTTTGCTAAAATTCCATTAACAAATTGAGGCGAACTATCTCCTCCAAATTTTTTTGCAATTTCAACTGCTTCGTTTACAGCAACTTTTTCTGGAACCTGGTCATCATAGCGCATTTCATACAGTGCTAACCGGATAATTGTTAAATCTACCTTTCCCATACGATCTAACTTCCATCCTTCCGATACTGCTGCAATTTCTTCATCCAATTCAGGGATTTTATCAAAAATATTCTTTGCTCTGGCAGCCATAGCTTCTCTTTGTTCCTGGGTTAATTCCTCTTCTTCCTGAAGGAAATTATCTACTTGCTGTTCTAGTTCTTCTGATGGATAAAATTCCTTATGAAAAAGCATTTTAAATGTATATTCTCTTAACTGTCTGCGAAACATCTTGTCCTCCTGCGCTGTAATTTACAGCGTTCCTTTCTTTTGCTACTAATTATGATTTACTGGTCTATATTGACACCAGCGATTGTAATATTGACATCTAAAACTTCTAATCCTGTCATATTTTCAATTGCAGATTTTACGCGCTCCTGTACTTTTGCACATACTTCTGGAATGCTATGTCCATATTCTAAATTCAAAGAAAGCTTGACAGAAACGGTAGAATCAATTACTTCTACGGACACTCCTTTTGACAAACTTTTCATTCCCATTCGTTCTATAATCTCTCTTGTAGCATTACCGGCCATGGCGGCAACCCCCTCTACTTCGGTTGCCGCCAGACCTGCGATAATCGCAACAACTTCGTCTGCAATCCGTACTTCTCCAATTTTTTCCTGTTTTTCACTTGTATATATTCTTTCTAATTCCTTAGCCACAACCGTACCTCCTAAGTTGATTGATCTTTTTCATACGTCCATTATAACAAATTTATGCATAAATGCAAATTATATTTTCTGATTTTTACTGATTTGTTTCCATAAGTGTGATAACGATATGATCAATACCAATATCCGTCTTTCTTTTTACAATATCTTCCACTTGTGCACGCTCCGCATCCGTCAAACTATCCTTACATATTACAACGTCGGCTTCTCCATCTACAATACTAACTACTGACTCAGTAAATCCCTTTGTTTTTAGCAGTGATTCTGCTGCATT
>DVHN01000129.1 GCA_018712075.1 Candidatus Fimimorpha faecalis | reverse complement strand
TTATGCTTGGTCTTCCGACGGAAACGGAAGAAGATAGGAAGGGAATTGCAGAACTCTCGGAGAAAATTGCAAGACGGTACTATCAAATCCCAAAAGATCAAAGACATGGCAAAGTTCAAATTGTAGCCAGTTCTTCCTTTTTCGTACCAAAACCATTTACTCCATTCCAATGGGCAAGAATGTGTACAAAAGAGGAATTTTTAGATCATGCTCGTCTTGTAAATCGCACGTTCAAGGAACAATTAAACCGAAAAAGTTTAAAATATAACTGGCATGAGGCGGACGTTACCGTACTGGAAGGAGTTTTAGCAAGAGGAGATCGAAGAGTGGCTCCTGTCATTTTAAAAGCCTATGAAAAAGGATGTATTTTTGATGCATGGAGTGAAACCTTTGATAATGACCGCTGGATGGAAGCGTTTGAAGAATGTAGAGTTAGCATTGATTTTTATAATACACGAGAACGTAGTGTGGATGAAATACTTCCATGGGATTTTATTGACACAGGAGTTTCAAAAGAATTTCTAAAACGAGAGTGGAAACGGGCGAAAGAAGAAACCGTTACACCAAATTGTCGGATGCAATGTTCTGGCTGCGGCGTAATGAAATTTGGAGGAGGTGTCTGCTTTGAAAATAAGAATTCGGTTTGCTAAGTTTGGTTCTATGAAATTTATCGGACATCTTGATGTGATGCGTTTTTTTCAGAAATTGATGCGTCGTGCAGAAGTCGATATTTGCTATACAACGGGATTTAGCCCACATCAAATTATGTCCTTTTCTGCACCGCTTGGACTTGGAGTAACGAGCGAAGCAGAATATGTGGACATCGAAGTACATTCCACCGAGTCTTCGGGTGAAATGCTTCGACGTCTCAATGAAGCAGTAGTGGAGGGAATTCAAATACTGTCGTACCGTCAGCTTCCAGATGGAGCGAAAAATGCGATGAGCATTGTAACTGCTTCGGATTATTGTCTGACTTTTCGAGATGGATATGCTCCAAACAATCCGATGGAATTTTGGCAGAAGGTGGACGAATTTTTAAAACAAGACTGTATTCCTGTCATAAAAAAGACAAAGAAAAGCGAAAAAGAAGTGGATATTCGTCCGTTGATTTATCAATACCGTGTCGAAGAATCCAGTATCTTTTTAAGAATTGCAACAGGAAGCGTACAAAACTTAAAACCAGAGCTAGTATTGGAAGCATTTTATGAAGCAAACGGTATGGAATGGAATCCATTTGCGTTTCAAGTACATCGTCTGAACACCTATACAAGTGGAGAAAATCAAACCTTTGTTTCGTTAGAAGATTTGGGGGAAGATATTGAATAAACGAGTCATTATACGAAAAGAAAATCGGATTATGAGTGGATTATTTGGAGAAAATCGTCGCCTCATCCAATTAGATTTATCACAACCGAATCGACTGCTTGGACAAATTTACATTGGAAAAGTAAAAAATATTGTAAAGAATATTCAGGCTGCCTTTATAGAACTTGGAAATGGACAAATTGCTTATTACTCTCTTCAGAAAAATACTTCCCCGCTTTTTACAAAAGCTGCAAATGGAGTGAATGTCTGTGTTGGAGATGAAATTGTAGTACAGGTGGAGAAGGAAGCGATAAAGACAAAAGAGCCAGTTGTAACTTCAAAATGGAGTATCAACGGCCGCTATGCTGTCTTTGTTTATGGAGAAACCTTTCTTCATTTTTCTTCTAAAATTAAAGATGGAGCTTGGAAAAAGTCTATCAAAGAAAAAATCGAATTGCTCCATTTATCGGGTGGTATTTTAATTCGAACCAATGCACAGTATGTATCTGAAGAAATTTTATTTCAAGAACTCAACAAACTTCACGATGTATTTTGTGGAATCAAAGAAAAAGCCAATTATCGGACGGTATATACTTGCTTGTATCGGCCAGAAAAAGATTATTTAACTGCAATTCGAGATACTTATTCCAATGATTTAAGTGAAATTATTACGGATGATACCGAGATCTTTCAGGAATTACAACAGTATTTTGCAGAAAACTTTCCAAGTGATTTACAAAAGCTTCAATATTACGAGGATAAAACACTTCCATTGGAAAAATTATATAGTTTTGATCTCGAAATTCAACGTGCATTGCAAAAACAAGTGTGGTTAAAGTCAGGAGCCTATTTGATTATTGAACCGACAGAAGCACTTGTGGCAATTGATGTGAATACGGGCAAAGCAATCAAAGGAAAACAAAAAGAAGAGACATTTCTAAAAATCAATTTAGAGGCAGCAGTTGAAATTGCCAGACAGCTTCGTCTTCGTAATTTATCTGGTATGATTTTAATTGATTTCATTAGTATGAAAGCAGAAGAACATCGAAGAAAGTTAATGGAAGAATTTCAACGATTGGTTTCTTATGATCCTATCAAGACGGTTGTTGTGGATATGACAAAATTGGATTTGGTAGAAGTGACACGAAAAAAAGAAAAACCTCCCTTACATGAATTATTTTCATAGCCAAAAAAGTCGTTTACCTCGTAAGCGCAGCAAAAGCGTTTGATAAGATAAACGACTTAATTTTTATTTTTCTAATCCCATGCGAAATTGAGTAATCATTTCATTCGTTAAACTAATATCGGAATCCAAGTCGGAAATTTCTTCTCTTTTTACCCACTTGGCAATGGATAATTCATTAGAGTCCATATGAATCGTATCGTCTCCATCGACATCACAGAAAAATCCAAGTAAAAGAGAACCTGTGAATGACCATGGCTGGCTTTTATAATAACGGATATTTTTCACATTTAAACCGACTTCTTCCATGACTTCTCGCTGAATGGTTTCTTCCACTGTTTCTCCAACTTCGGTAAATCCAGCAATCAAAGCATATTTTTTATATTCTCGGTCGGCATACTTAGAAAGTAAAATTGAATCTCCATTTGTAATCGCAACGATGACCGCAGGAGAAATCACAGGATATTCAACCTGTTTACAGAAATCACAGTAAAGCATCCGCTCTTTCGTATCTTTTTGTAATGGTCTGCCGCATTTTCCGCAAAAACGACGGGATACATACCATTCATACAGTTGGTAGCCTGTTACGCCTGCAAATGCTAAATATTGAGGTTTTGCATAACGCAGTTGTTGAAGGGAAATAAATTCATATCCTTCTGGAAGAAATGTTTCCACTTCTGGAAATGCATAATAACTAATTGAATCAATCGAAAATAAATAAGTATACTGTTCACAAATGCCGAGTCCGTTTTCATATAAATTTTGAAATGTTGGAAAACATAATTGGTGATCATCCGTCTTTTTAACCATAATGGTACGATCATGGTAATTTAAAATCCGACTATCTGGCGTTGGAGGATGTGGTCGAAATTCATTATGGAATTGATGTGGTTTGATGTCTTGTATCATAATGGTGTTCCTTTCTTTATCAATTTCGTAATATATGTATCTGTTTTGAAATTATATAGTCTCCTTCTCCGAGTGTCAAGTCGAGATTTTCAAAAAAAGAAAAAAAGAAATTGACAAATGCTTCCTTCCATGATATCCTATAAACGTGTGCCGCACAATGAGGTTTTCAATCTATGTTTTATATCATAGAACCACAATTGGCGAGTAAAGATAATAGGAGGTGCCATATGTACGCAATTATTGCAACAGGTGGTAAGCAATACAAAGTAGCCGAAGGCGATGTAATCCGTGTAGAAAAGCTTGGCGTAGAAGAAGGTTCTGCTTTCACATTTGATCAGGTTTTAGCTGTAAATAACGGAGAATTAGTAGTTGGTAATCCAACAGTAGCTGGAGCAACTGTTAGTGCAACCGTTATGGGTGATGGCAAGGCTAAAAAGGTTATTGTTTATAAGTATAAGAGAAAAACTGGTTACCATAAGAAAAATGGTCATAGACAGGCTTATACACAGGTTAAAATTGATAAGATCAATGCATAATAAATAAAAATGGTAAAAACAACGATTATAAAAGATTCTTCCAGTGGTTATCGAGGATTTCGTTTCATTGGTCATGCTGGTTATGACGAATATGGAAAAGATATCGTATGTGCTGCGGCTTCCGTATTAGCGCAGAATACTGTGAATTCCATAGAGACTTTTACAGAAGACAAGTTCCGCTGCCAAGTGGATGAGAAAAAGGGCATGTTAACGTTTCGATTTACTGGGTCAGTCAGTGAAGAATCAAAGCTGTTGATGGATTCCATGGTGTTAGGTCTTACATCAATTGAGGAAACCTATGGCAGTCAGTATATCAAAATCCTATTCGAGGAGGTGTAACTCATGTTAAAGATGAATCTTCAATTATTTGCTCACAAGAAAGGTGTTGGTTCTACAAAGAACGGCCGTGATTCCGAATCCAAGAGATTGGGCGCTAAAAGAGCAGATGGACAGTTCGTATTAGCAGGCAACATTCTTTACAGACAGCGTGGAACAAAGATTCACCCAGGTGTTAATGTAGGCCGTGGTGGTGATGATACATTATACGCATTAGTAGATGGCGTTGTTCGTTTTGAAAGAAAGGGTAGAGATAAGAAGCAAGTTTCCATTTACCCAGTTGCAAAATAGTTCAGTTACAGAATACACAAGTTGGCTTCAAGTCTAATGGATTTGAAGCCATTTTTTTCAGATTGGAGTGTGAGCCCCATGTTTGCAGATAGTGCAAGAATTTTTATTAAATCTGGGAAAGGCGGAGACGGACATGTAAGTTTCCGCAGAGAATTATATGTACCAAATGGTGGTCCAGATGGCGGAGATGGCGGAAGAGGAGGAGATATCATATTTGAGGTAGATCCAGGCTTAAATACGCTCAATGATTTTCGCCACATTAGGAAATATGTTGCACGTGCCGGAGAAGAAGGCGGAAAACGCCGCTGTCATGGCGCAGATGCAGAAGATTTGATTTTAAAAGTTCCAGAGGGAACAATTATTCGAGATGATGAAACTGGCAAAGTCATTGCAGATATGTCAGGTGATAATAAAAGAGAAATTATTTTAAAAGGCGGAAAAGGCGGAATTGGAAACATGCATTTTGCAACTTCTACAATGCAAGTGCCAAAATATGCAAAGCCTGGTCAGCCTGGTCAAGAACTTTGGGTTCGCTTAGAATTAAAAGTCATTGCGGATGTTGGATTGGTTGGATTTCCAAATGTAGGAAAATCAACATTGCTTTCTCGTGTAAGTAATGCACGTCCTAAAATTGCGAATTACCATTTTACAACGCTGTCTCCAAACTTAGGAGTCGTAGATTTAGACGGTTGTGATGGATTTGTTATTGCAGATATTCCTGGATTGATTGAAGGTGCATCAGAAGGAATTGGACTTGGACATGAATTTTTAAAGCATATCGAACGTACAAAAGTATTGATTCATATGGTAGACGTGGCCTCTACGGAAGGCCGTGATCCAATTGCAGATATTCACACGATTAATCAAGAATTGGAAGCGTTTAATCCAGAGCTTTTAAAACGTCCGCAAGTAATTGCAGCAAATAAAATTGATGCCATTTATACCGAAGGAGAAGACCCAGTAGAACGACTTAGAAAAGAATTTGAACCACAGGGAATTAAAGTGTTTGCAATTTCAGCAGTAAGCGGAAAAGGATTAAAAGAATTGCTATATTATGTGAAAGAATTACTTCGCAATCTCGATCCAGCTCCAGTTGTTTTTGAAAAAGAATTTATTCCAGAACTTCATACAGGTTCTACACTGCCATATACGGTGGAGAAAGAGGAAGAACATTTATTTGTGGTAGAAGGTCCACGCATTGAGAAGATGCTTGGATATACAAATTTGGACTCAGAAAAGGGATTTGCATTTTTCCAGAAGTTCTTAAAAGAAAGCGGTATTTTAGACGATTTGGAAAAAGCAGGAATTGAAGAAGGCGATACCGTGAAAATGTATGGACTTCAGTTTGATTATTATAAATAATAAAATGGGAAAGGAGGAAGCCAATCGTGACAAGCAAACAACGTGCTTATTTAAAAGGACTTGCTATGACTATGGATCCAGTGTTTCAAATCGGAAAAGCCAGTTTAACGCCTGAAAATACGGCTGCAATTGATGAAGCATTGGAAGCTCGTGAATTAATTAAAATTACCGTATTAAAAAATTGTTTGGATGATGGCAGAGCCATTGCAGAGGTATTAGCAGAACGTACTCGTTCTGAGGTTGTACAAGTGATTGGAAAGAAAATTGTACTCTATCGTCCTGCAAAGAAGAAAGAAAAACGTAAAATTATACTTCCATAGGGAGAAGCTGCGATGAGTAAAATTGGTATTATGGGCGGTACATTTGACCCGATTCATAATGGACATTTGGCATTAGCTGCAACGGCATATCGCCAATTCCATTTGGATCGAGTGTATTTTATGCCAACAGGTACACCTCCTCACAAAGAAGGAAAACAAGTATTAAAAGCAAACCTTCGTCTCGAGATGGTAAAACTTGCAATTGCAGATTATCCATATTTTGGATATTCCGATTTAGAAATTCAACGAAAGGGACTCACTTATACGGCGGATACCTTAACCATTCTTTCTAAAAAATATCCATACAATCAGTTCTATTATATTGTAGGCGCAGATTCTTTGGATTATATGGATTGCTGGTACCATCCCGAAGTCATTTTTCAGAGAGCGATTGTTCTGGCTGCTATGAGACAAACACAGTCTATGGAGCGTATACTGGCAGTAAAACAAATGTTAGAGCAAAAATACAGTGGAGTGATTCATTTGTTGGACTGTCCAGAAATCAATGTTTCATCAAGTGAAATTCGAAACCGTATTGCACAGCATGATTCCATATCTGGACAATTACCAATGGCAGTAGAACAGTTTATTTATGAACACTCTTTATACGAAACGAGTAATTTTTAAGAAGCAGTAGGAAAAGGGAGGATAACTATGCAAATGGATGTAATCCGTATTCGGAAAAAATTAAAAAAGAAATTAGACGAACAACGTTATGAGCATACGCTTGGGGTAGCTTTTACTGCAATGAGTTTGGCGATGAAGTATGATGTGGACTTACACAAAGCAGAATTGGCAGGACTCCTTCACGATTGTGCAAAGTGTATGCCAGATGAAAGAAAGTTACACAAATGCGAAAAATATAATATTCCAATCTCAGAAACGGAACGAAAAAATCCCTCGCTGCTTCATTCAAAATTAGGGGCTTATTTGGCAGAGCATAAATATGGAGTAAAAGATCCTGAAATTTTGAATGCGATTTTATATCATACAACAGGACATGCCGATATGACAATGTTAGAAAAGATTATATTTGTAGCGGATTATATTGAACCACGGAGGAATAAAGCGCCAAATCTTTCCAAAGTGCGTAAATTAGCATTTGAGATGATGGATGAAGCTGTCTGCAAAATTATGAAAGATACCCTTTCTTATTTAGAAAAGAAAAATGCTGTGATTGATGATGAGACGATGCATGCCTATGAATTTTATGCATCCGAAACAAAAAAGAAGAAGTAAACTCAGGTAAGGAGAAAAATTATGCAGTTACAAGACAAGGTGAAAGCCATTTATTATGCACTTGATGAAAAAAAGGCCAATGATATTGTAATTATGGATATTCAACGGGTTTCTATGATTTCAGATTTTTTTGTTATTGCCAGTGGTGAGAATCAAAATCAAATGCAGGCAATGGCAGATAATGTCCAGGAAGAAATGGAGAAAAATGGAGTTCATTTTCGTCATATAGAAGGTTATCCAAAGAATGATTGGATTTTAATGGACTATAATGATGTCATTGTGCACATTTTCAGCAAAGAATCTCGTATTTTCTATGATTTAGACCGTATTTGGAGAGATTCTTTGATTTTAACTGTGGATGAATTATAATAATGGTGCATGGATTTTCCATGCACCATTATTTTGTGAGATCAAGCAAATTAACGAATATCGGAACCAAATGGCATTAATGCCAGTTTAGCTAATTTAAAATGCTGTAATCCAAATGGAATACCGATAATTGTGATACATAATACGAGACCAAATACTGCATGTTCCAATGCCAGCCAGAAACCCGATACTACTAGCCATATGACATTTAACAAAAAGGAGCCAACACCGCCTCCGTATTCGACTTCTTTTCCAAATGGAAAGAAGCTAAGACTTGCAAACTTAAAACATTGAAGTCCAACTGGAATGCCAACGATTGTAATACACCATAAACATCCTGCTAATAACCAGCTTAATCCGCTGATTGCTCCTCCACAAATAAACCATAATAAATTACCAAGACAACCCATACAAAATCCTCCTTAATGATTGTAATTGATTTCTTTTTACATAATATGAATTTCCAAGAGAGAAGGAATAAAATAGAAAAAGACTTTTGTTATGACATCTGTCACAATAAAAGTCTTGCTCTCTCATTTGATACGGATACTTGTTAGTATCGGTTGACGATCTCAAATCCACCAGCTGGTGTTTCGCTACTCCCTCTCAATTGCTTAATCGAACTATATCATTTTTCCTATAAACTGTCAATATAGTTCATAAATTCTTAAGATATTGACAAGTTTTAGAATATTAAAAAATTATAGTTCTTTACCTTTTGTGTGATTTCGTGTATAATATTGTATCAGGTATTTTCCATTTGTTAAAAAGTGGATAATCCTGTTACAATTACAGCTCGTGTTATTTACTAGGAGGAAAAAATAATGAAAATTGGATTTGACAATCAAAAGTATTTAACAATGCAATCCGAACATATTAGGGAGAGAATCAGCCATTTTGATAATAAGTTGTACTTAGAATTTGGAGGAAAACTTTTTGATGACTATCATGCTTCCAGAGTATTGCCAGGATTTGCACCAGACAGCAAATTAAAAATGTTGATGCAGCTTGCAGATCAGGCAGAAATTGTTATTGTAATCAGTGCCTCAGATATTGAGAAAAATAAAGTAAGAGGAGACTTAGGCATTACCTATGATGCAGATGTATTACGTTTGATGGATGCATTCCGCAGCAGAGGTCTTTATGTGGGAAGTGTTGTAATTACACAATATTCTGGACAGCATAGTGCAGATGTTTTTAAGAGTAAACTTGAAAAATTAGGTATCCGTGTCTATATTCATTATTTGATTCCTGGTTATCCAAATAATATAAAGTTAATTTTAAGTGATGAAGGTTATGGAAAAAATGATTATATTGAGACAAGCCGTCCTTTAGTTGTTGTGACTGCTCCAGGTCCAGGAAGCGGAAAAATGGCAACTTGCCTCTCTCAGTTATACAATGAACATAAGAGAGGAATTCGTGCTGGTTATGCAAAATATGAAACATTTCCAATCTGGAATATTCCGTTGAAACATCCCGTTAATTTAGCCTATGAGGCTGCGACTGCTGATTTAAATGATGTCAATATGATTGACCCGTTTCATTTAGAAGCATATGGGATTACTACGGTAAATTATAACCGTGATGTGGAAATTTTTCCAGTATTAACCTCCATATTTGAACAAATCTATGAGAGCGAAAGTCCATATAAATCTCCAACCGATATGGGAGTTAATATGGCTGGAAACTGTATCGTGGATGATAAAGTTTGTCGAGAAGCCTCAAAACAAGAAATTATCCGCCGCTATTATGCTGCACTTTCAGATTTGTTAGTAGGAAAAGGAACAGAAGAAACGGTATATAAAATCGAACTTTTGATGAAACAGGCGAAGATCTCAACGGAAGATCGAAAAGTGGTCAATGCTGCGATGGAATTGGAAAACGCATATCAATCTCCAACTGCTGCAATGGAATTAGAAGATGGCTCCATTATTACAGGAAAGACTTCGGATTTATTGGGAGCATCTGCCTCTTTATTATTAAATGCCTTAAAGCATCTGGCAGGTATTGATCGAAAAGTTCATAT
The DNA here is from genome assembly GCA_018712075.1 of Candidatus Fimimorpha faecalis. GTDB lineage: Bacteria > Bacillota > Clostridia > Lachnospirales > Lachnospiraceae > Fimimorpha > Fimimorpha faecalis. The sequence continues at coordinate 10,154 of DVHN01000129.1, read as the reverse complement.
GATTGCTCCAAGTGCCATTGAACCGATTCAACGCCTGAAAGTATCTTATCTTGGAAGTAAAAATCCTCGTCTTCATACCGATGAGGTATTAATTGCATTGTCGGTTAGTGCAACGATCAATCCAATTGCACAGCTGGCGTTGGAACAACTGCCAAAACTTGCAGGATGCGAAGTGCATACATCTGTTATGTTATCTGATGTAGATAAGAAAGTATTCAAAAAACTTGGTGTAAATCTTACTTCTGAGCCAAAATATGAAACCAAGAATTTATTTCACTGAAAATAAGAATAAAAACTCCATTTAATGAAAAAGCGAACGAATTTTCTTGAACATTCGTTTGCTTTTTTCTTTCAACTATGTTATAATGAAAAAAATTACTTCGGAAGTAGAATGGAGGTTTTATGGCTTACGGAAAGATTACGAAAAAACAAGCAGAAATTTTAAATTACTTAAAAAGTGAAATTATTAACAAAGGCTATCCACCATCGGTACGAGAGATTTGTAATGCAGTAGGACTGCGCTCAACCTCTTCGGTACATGCTCATTTGGGAACGTTGGAAAAAAATGGGTATATTCGCCGTGACCCAACGAAGCCACGTGCCATTGAAATTGTCGATGATAATTTTAATAATATTCGAAAAGATATCGTGAGTCTTCCAGTCATCGGACAAGTTGCAGCAGGTACTCCAATTTTAGCATTAGAAAATATCGAAGGATATTTTCCAATCCCTGCCGAATATCTTCCAGCAGGAAAAGAGGTATTCGTTTTAAATGTAAAAGGTGACAGTATGGTCAATGCTGGAATTTTAGATGGAGATAAGCTTGTAGTACAGCAGGAAAGCACAGCGAACAATGGAGAGATTGTAGTGGCATTGGTAGATGATTCTGCGACAGTAAAGACATTCTTCAAAGAAGAGAATCATATTCGACTCCAACCAGAAAATGATGCAATGGAGCCAATTATTGTGGATGATGTGAAAATTCTTGGAAAAGTTATCAGTTTGTTCCGCCCTAAAATGATTTGATACGAGAACCCCCTCGTTCTAGAACTTCTAGAACGAGGGGGTTCTGCTGTAAAAGTAGTTTACACTTATCGGATAAGATAAATTTGCATCAAGCTTTCTCCTACATTTAAAATATGGTCACCAATACGCTCAAAATCGGTTAATATCTCGGAATAGAGAATATTGGCATTGCTTTTACAAGTTCCTTGCTTAATTCGGTCAATTTGATTTTGTTTGAATCGATCAGTCATATCATCAATTTTCTGTTCTGCAGCAGAGATTTGACTAAACAAAGTTTCATTAAAATTGGAAAACCCATCGGAAAGTAATTGGAGAGAGTTTCGGCAAATTTGTTCCATCTGTTTTACTTCAGCTAACGCATCAGAAGAAAGATTGGAATTTGATTTTTTAAGAACTGAGGCGTAATTTTCTAAATTCATTGCATGATCGCCAATTCGTTCTAAATCACCACAAATTTTAAAATATGCACTAATTTTCTGGGAATCTCGTTCATTGGATTCCAGAACAGCAATTTCAGATATATAAGTAGAGATCTCTTTATTTAAAAAATCAATGTATTCTTCCGTATCTTCCATTTTACTCTTTGGAATTTCCTCTTTTCCTTTTAAGTTAGAAAATCCATACTGTATATTTTCTTTTACCATGTCAAGCATACGAAGTACTTCTTTTCGGATCTCTTCCAATGCGATAGCAGAAGTACCTACAGTGGAACGACTGGAACGTCCAGATCTTCTTGGAGTAATATAAACTAAACGCTGGTAATCTTCTACACTGTCTCCCTTGTCTGGAAGAACCTTTTGAGCGAAACGAACCAAAAGTGTTCCAAATGGCAGCAGCAATAAGGTTGTTACAATATTAAATAATGTATGCATATTTGCAATTTGAGCTGCTGGCTTTCCAGGTGTGAATGCTTCGATCCAACTTGTTAAAGGAGTTAATATACAAATAGTAGTAAAAAGAATCGTACCAATAATATTAAACGTTAAGTGAATAATCGTTGTTCTTTTTGCATTACGTCCCGTACCGATGGATGCTAAAACCGCAGTAATACAAGTACCGATGTTTTGTCCGAAAAGAACATAGACAGCACTTGGCAATCCAATTAATCCTCCATTCGCCAATGTCTGTAAAATTCCGACAGAAGCAGAAGAAGATTGGATAATTGCAGTAAAGATCATACCTGCCATAATACCAAGTACAGGATTGGAGAAACGAGTCATCAAAGAGATAAATGTTTCAGAACTTTGGAGTGGAACCATTGCATTGCCCATCATATCCATACCAATAAATAAAGTTCCCAATCCAGCTAAAATTAATCCATAATTATGTACTTTTGCATTTTTAATAAAAACGATTGCGGCAACTCCAAGAAACGCAATTAGCGGTGCGATTTCCGATACATTTAACGCAATCAGCTGTCCAGTGATTGTTGTACCAATATTGGCACCCATAATAATCCATACTGCTTGTGTTAAGGTCATCATACCTGAATTAACAAATCCAACAACCATAACGGTTGTAGCAGAAGAAGATTGAATGATTGCGGTAATTACTGCACCAACAAGAACTCCAACGACACGATTTACAGTCAGTTTCTCCAAAATTTGTTTCATCTTGTTACCAGCGGCAGCTTCTAAGCCATCACTCATCATTTGCATTCCGTACAAGAAAAGAGCTAATCCTCCAAGTAAACTGATAAAATTATAAATACTCACTGTTGTTTCCTCTCTTTATTGTATTTTAGTAAAATCTTAGTTGTTATCCATTTGTCCACTGCCAACGGTATTTCCCATCGGATTTATGAATGATTTGTAACTGCACTAAAAAGTAGGGAAGAAAACGAGCAGAATTGCTATCACGTTTAAAAAAATGGAGCTGATCTTTTAAAATAAGATTAAGACCAATAATATAAATAGTCATCAAATCCATTAACCAATACTTGGTAGAATTTGTTTTACAAATAATTGGTAGATAGGATAGCAATGATTCTGTATTTACCGTAATAGTTACAGGACAATAGCTATCATTATGCATTGTATCTGTGTTAGGAACCTCAGAAGCTAGAATCACTGTCTGTTCTGCTGCAAGAGTGAAATCTTCCCAATTGTTGCTTTTATCATAATAAATGCTAATTCCAACAATTAGCAAAAGAATTGCCATGCATACACAGAATACTTTGGAAGTATTCGTTTCCATGTTTTTACCTCATAAAAACTAGTTTCCTTTTATTTAGGAAGGGGATCTGTTTTGAGGGGAAAACCCCTTTGGCTGCCTTCTAGGTTATCTTAACAAATCTCAAGAGTATTGTCAATTATATGAAAAAATCCTGTAAAAATTTTGTAAGATTGTTCTCTGGAATGTTCCATCTCTTATAAAAATATAATAATTAAAAATTGGACGGGTTCTGAAAAAATCCTGGAGGGATCAATTTGGAAGTGGTTAAAGTAATATTGGAATATAGTATCATTTTTTTTGAACCAATAGCGAATGTAGTAGGAATGGTGGTGCTCATTTTACTTATGATGGGATCGGTTGTTTACTGTGCAATATGGATGATTAAAAAAATATGGAAGTTGCTTGTTGTTGCGGCCACAGTCGTATTTTTGCTCATTCTCTTTTATACCGTTGCTCCAATCATATAACTGGCGGAAGGGATCGAGTAGAGAAGATTTCATCTGCCTACTGCGATTTGGCACAGCTTGCGGCAAAGCCGTTCGCTGTACTTGCCCGTCAAATCAAGCACAGTGTGATGGGTTTCTCGCACAAACAAAAGGAACCTCCACTGGAGCTTCCTTTTGCATACCACGATAAGAAAAAACAGGACGACTCGAATTTCTTCTCATCATCCTGTATAAAGAATCAAAAATTTCTATTTTAACATTTGGATTTTTTTGTTTTAAATAGTTTTGCCAAACAACTGGAAGCAACTAAAATGCCTAGTACCATTAATAATGCCGCTACAATTAATTGAAGTCCATCCACAAAAAACTGTGCCTTTCCAGCCATAATATTGGCTACTAATGCCATTACTTTTTGTACCAGCGCAGTGAATGTAACGGCAAGCATTGCGAACATTGGAACATATAATGTCCATCCAGTACGTCCAGTTGTCTTTAAAAATACAGATAATGCAATTAATACAAGGGCTGCTAATAATTGGTTAGCAGAACCAAACAATGGCCAGATGTTGTTATATCCGCCTAATGTTAACAAATAACCGAAAAATAATGTAATTACCGTTGCAAAATATTTATTGGTTAATACTTTATGTAATAAGTCCATTTTGGAAGGATCGGTAGTATCTTCATAGAACAATTCTTGAAACGACATACGTCCAATTCTTGCCACAGAATCTAACGAAGTTAAAGCAAGAGCAGAAACACACATTGTCATAAATACGGTTGCCACATGATTTGGCATACCAAGTATTTCAAGAAATCCCGCAACACCTGATGAGAAAATGGCGAACGGTGTTCCATCTGGTTTGGTTCCATTTACTGCAACTGCACCCACAACGACAAGTGCGATAATACCTAATAATGATTCCACAACCATGGCTCCATAACCAACCATTAACATGTCCTTTTCATTGCGGATTGTTTTGGATGAAGTACCCGAAGAAACTAAACTGTGGAAACCAGATACTGCACCACATGCAATAGTAACAAATAATGTTGGGAATAAATAGGACTTGCTTCCATCTGCAGCAGCAAGAGCGAAACCATTAAAGGCATTAAGCTGCATGGATGGACGAGCGACCAAAACACCAATCACTGCTCCAAGGATCATTCCAAGCAGCATATAAGTGGTCATATAATCTCTAGGCTGCATTAAAAGCCACATTGGCATTACCGATGCAAGGAATAAATATGCCATAATAATATAAATCCATACGGATTTTGTAGCATAAATTGGAACAATCATACCAATGATAAACATAACTATGATAAATCCAACTGCAAGAATGCCTTTTACTACTTCATTCATAGTTTTAACCTTTTTCAAAATTAAGCCCATAATAATTGCAACAACGATAAATAACATCGAAACGGAAGCAGCAGAAGCGTTCGCCAGGGAAGTCGCTTCGGTTTGATCTGTAACTCCTTTTGCAACAAATGTACCAGCTACCATATCCGTGAATGCGGCAATTACAAGAAGTGTAAACAACCAGCAAAATAACATAAACAGTTTTCTTCCAGTTTTTCCGATATACTTCTCAATGACTAAGCCCATTGATTTTCCTTCATTTTTGACGGAAGCATATAAGGAACCAAAATCCTGTACTGCCCCAAAAAATAATCCGCCAATGATTAACCATAGAAGTACGGGTACCCATCCAAATACGGATGCAAGAATTGGCCCTGTTACAGGACCTGCACCAGCAATTGATGAAAATTGATGGGAAAATACCGTAAACTTGGAAGAAGGTACATAATCTTCTCCATCTTCATATCGGCAGGCTGGAGTTTTTGCTTTTGGGTCAATTCCCCATTTGTTTGCAAGCCAACGTCCATAAAGAACATATCCTGCTCCTAACACAACAATTCCAATTAAAACAATCACTAACCCGTTCATTTTTACCTCCTTATGCTGTCTTATATTCAGAAACTATAGTTTCTGATACAATAAAATAATACCATTTTTATAGAAATGATTCTCCTAAAACGAATTGGTACTATTTTACAGCAATATAGATTTTACTTAAGTATGTTATGATATTTTTATATCAGGTAACACTTTATCACTTTAACATGTAAATGTCAACACAGGAAATATACAAAATAATTCTGCTTTTTTCTCATTCTTTTATCCTTGTATTACAAAACAAATTGTTATTTTATAAAAAAATTTGGTGAATATTTTTGGTAACGCTTGAATTGTTTATTGTAATGACCTTAATGCAACTCTCAGTTATCTTCCTCATAATATATAAAAGGGGATGAAAACCCCTACTATAATCTGGGAGGGAAACAAATGGGTATTACAAATTCTAATAAGCAAATTGATGTAACACAAATCGATTGTGATGGAACTTTAAAAGTAACGCTTGCTCTTTCTGCGGCTCCAGATATTGCTGCAAATCCAACCGATATTGTTTTAGTTTTGGATCGATCTGGCAGTATGGCAGGCAGTCCGCTTGCCAATATGAAAGTGGGAGCAAACACGTTTATTGATATTATTGATGAAGCCACCGACGGCGCTCAAGATGGAACGATTGGATCAGGAAGCCATATTGGAATTGTTAGTTTTGCTAATACAGCAACTGCCAATACACAGCTTATAACTTCAGTAGAAACATTAAAAGCAGCAGTAGATGGACTGACAGCTGGCGGAGCTACGAATCATGCCGATGCCTTTACAAAAGCAATTGAGTTATTTGATCCTAATTCAAGCAATGAAAAGGTAATTGTAATTTTTACAGACGGAAAAACGACAGCAGGTCCTCCTGCTGCTCCAATTGCAACAGCAGCAAAGGATTCTGGAATTGTAATTTATTGTATTGGGCTAATTGGAGAAGATGGTATTGATGTAGATACTCTCAATGTTTGGGCGAGTCCTCCAACGGATTCCCATGTAGCGATTACTCCAGATGAAGAGGAATTGGAAAAACTATTTGCAGATATAGCAGCAGATATTTCCAAGCCAGGAGCTACCAATATTGTAATTGACGAAGTGATTCATTCTGATTTCGTAATTACTAGCGTACTTCCACCAAGTAAAGGAAGCGCAATTATGGTAGATTCCAATACGATCCAGTGGAAGATTTCGAAACTTGGTGTTTCTGGAAATGAAGGAGCAACATTAGAATTTTTTATCAAGCATATTGGTCAGACCTCTGGTATGAAACAGATCAATGAATCCATTGCTTATTCAGATGAGGAAAAAAATGAAGTAACTTTTCCAAATCCTGCTGTTTATGTAGATTGCGGTATTGTGATTCATCCAGAACCATGTCCAGTTCCTGTTGAGTTTACAATGGAAGGTTGTCAAGACTCCATAACGGTAGATTTAGGAGATACGTATCTGGAATCATTGGGACGTATTGTGCAAGTTGATGTAACCGTTAAAAATGTCTGCCCAGGAAAACGAGTAGCTCTTGCAGTCATTTTGACTGAAGTTGATTCAAAAGGAAAAGAGTATCAACGTGGTATAAAAACGATTACCATTCCAGCTCATTCCTATCCAAATTGTCAAGATGTGAAAGTAAAATGTATTAAATTTGTAGTACCAGAAGATTTAACTGTATCGGGTGGAAGTTCCCATTCATTATGTAGTGATAGAAAATTTAACGTTCGTCTGATTGCCAACAATATTGATACCGATTTTCGATGCTGTGAATCAGTGATTACGATGTAATCGGAACGACCTCCTGCCTAATTTGAACTAGGCAGGAGGTCGTTTTAACGTTACTTTAAAAGTATCTCATAATGAAATTTTCCCATCGCTTTTTTAAGAAGAATATACGCAAGCAATGCACAGAACACACCAAGCAAGAATAAAATCCAAGTGCTGATAAGTAAAACACCAGTGAATTGTCCTACAATCAGTAAAATGATTGGAAGAATGAGAAAAACAGCGCCTTGTTGAGATTCTTCCACGCTTTGCGCCTTTGCAGATCCTCTCACAATAAGCGTAATTGCAATCAGTGAGATGGAAGGAGCAACGAGGAATAAGATGAGCAGCCAGCTGATATTGGGCAAAAACCATGTTCCACTTATTAAAATAAGTTCCATTTCGACAACGAATATCATTGTAAAAAAAGAGAAAAAGGAAACCATCATACTTAGCAAAAAGGACGCCAATACTTTGGCACGAAAAATCTGTTTTAAAGATAATGGACAATAAAATAGTGTTTCCAATGTATGCTTTTCTTTCTCTCCTACAAAAGAACTCGCTGCCATAATAGAGGCTGTCATAATAGGGATCATAAGAAAGAAAACGGGCATAATATTATTTAAGATCAAAGAAAGCACCATCTGATCCAATTCTTTTGTTTGTTCTGTGGATGGAAGTAATTTTAAGACTTCTTGTAATTCATCCAATTCTTCTGGTGCGAAGTGAATTGCCAATATAAATATGGAAGGAAGCACAATTGTTAATACAAGCGGAACAATAATTATTGTAGAAAATAATCGCTTGTTGGAAGTAATTCCTCGGATATCTTTTTGAATTATAGCATAGATTGCAGCATTCATTGTTTCGCCTCCTTTTGAGTTAAAGCAAAGTAAATATCTTCCAAAGAAGGATGTTTGGCTACGACTTGGTAGAGATGACTCCCAGCTTCCACAAGCTGCTTAATCAGAAGAGGAATTTCCTCTTCCGATTGTATGGTCACTTCAAAATTCTGTCTTCCTACCTGTCTATGAGGAATCCATTCAGGAAAGAAATTGGATTGAATGCAAACCGTTATATCGGAAGTAATATTGGAACGGAGCTGTTCCAATGTTCCTAAAGCGAGCAGTTTTCCTTCTTCAATCAATCCATAGCGAGTACAAATTTCTTGTGCATAACGCAGCTGATGCGTACATAAAAAAACGGTGATCCCATTTTCTTTAGCAAGATTGCGGATGAGTTGGTTTACCTTTTGTGCACTTTCTGGATCTAATCCAGAAGTTGGTTCATCTAAAAAAAGAACGCTTGGATGATGCATTAACGCACGGGCAAGAGAAAGACGCTGACGCATACCAGTCGAATAAGTAGATAATTTTTGATTTTTTGCTTCTGCGAGATCCAATTGATTTAATAACGCTGCTGCTCGCAGCTTACTTTCATTTTTACTGACTCCAAAAATAGAGCCATAAAAAATAAGGTTTTCAAAACCAGTGAGATTGTTATACATTTGAGCATGTTCCGTTACAACTCCTGATAGAGTATGAACTGCTTCTGGAGTCTGTGAAGGATTCCTGCCAAGTATTTCACAACTTCCCTCAGTAGGAGTCAACATTCCGTTGAGAAGCTTTACGGTAGTTGTTTTTCCAGCACCGTTCGGACCCAAAAATCCAAATACTTCCCCTTGATCAAGGGTAAGACTGATATGGTCTACAGCGTTCTTGTTACCAGTATATTGTTTGGATAAATTATCTGTTATAATTGCTTGCATATGCGACCTCCTCATTTGCTTCTAAGCGTTTTATCATTGACTGAAAACGTGGAGTATATCTTATTATCGTAAATGCAGGATTATCCCTAACGGCTTGTGTCATGTCTTTTCGAACGATTGTTTCGTTTCTTGGCATATCACTTCCCAATGTAAGCGTATGCTCCAGCCAGCCATCCAGCCGATCAAAGTAATGATCTCCATGTAATCGCAATGGATAAATATCACTCGTAGCAAGTTGTGTGTATTGTTCCAACAGATCCAGTGCTTTTTCTGTCTTACCAAGTGCCAGATAATTTTGAGCTGCTGAAACATAAAAGGACAGAAGAAGACCTGGATGAAGTGTCCGAATCTGAAATGTCTCGGATAGTGCAATCGTTCGCTTATAAGTTTCTTCAAAGGTCGTCGGCTGATCCAAACATAAATTCAAATAGGAAGGAAGTAGGTTAAACAGGCGAATGATGGATTGATACATTCCTATTTGCAAAATACTTTTTGCAGTCTCTGTTTTACCGATCTTTTCATAGGCAGAAGCTAGTAGTGGTTCCGAAAAGGTTAGCGATAATTCCATTGGCTCTAACAGATCGAGAACTTCATTTGACCGTCCAAGTGTTAATAGGCAAAGTGCTTCCATATCCAAAGCCTGTTTTGCAAGCTCAATGTCGTCTGTTTCGGTTTTTACTCGAGCAAATATCGTCCTCGCCTCTTCTAAAATTTGAACGGTTTTATCTGGATCTTTGACTAACATACTATGATTTACAAACAGAGAACCAATTTGAAGTAAAAGTGGGAAACAGGAAAAATATTTTTTTGCAATCTCCCGACAATGCTCCAAAACGGTATCAATAGGAAGGGAAGAAAATTCAATGGCTAACTGACGATACAATTTTCGAATGTCTTCCTTTGTCATTTGTGGTTCATACCCCATCAACTCATCAATGCTAATATTAAAAAAAGCCGCCAGACGAGGCAGTAGAGAAATATCTGGATAAGTAGTCCCGGTATCACATAGTTAAAAATATTGGTGTCA
>DVHN01000128.1 GCA_018712075.1 Candidatus Fimimorpha faecalis | reverse complement strand
TTTTCTTTTTAAGGGATTTTTTATTTTGTATAATTAATAATTTCTATATTTATAATAAATCCCATCGCATTTTTCATATTTTTACAATTCAAGTAAAAAACGCCCATTCCCTCTTGTTCTAGTTTTTTACTAAATCAACTAGATTAGAATTAAATGGGCATTTTTTATCTTTATAGTTGTTGTTTTACTACTTTGCAGTGTTTTTTATAACATGCAATTCCATAGACAAAGATCTTTTCTATTTGTTCTGCTTTTAATTTTTCTACATAATGCAGTTGGTGGATTTGTTCGATTGCTGCTTTACATGCGTTATCAAATTTACCATTTTCTGCATATTTTACTTCAATGATAATTCCTATATTTTCCTCTTCTATCTCAATAAGAATATCGCTGTATCCCTCCCCTGTTTCTGCATTTGATGTAATAATCCACTCTTCTTCATGACTTAATAACCCTAATAGAAGTCCATGATAAAAGTTTTCTTTTCTTGTTTTTTTCACAAAGGTATCACGAATACTAATTGTTTTCATCAAATAGGAATTGAATTCTATCTCAATTTCTTTTTCTTTTCCTTCTTTAAAAGAATTGCAAAACTTACTTACTCTTCCTTTATCTTTTAAGGCCGTCTCCTGAAACCATTCTTGAATTTGATTCACAAATATCTCACGGATTTCCAAATTAGGAATTTCTAATTCATATTGATCTCTATTTATTTTTTTCCTCTGGGTCAAATATCCTGTTGTAAATAACACACTCCATAAGTTTTCGATACTCGTATCTAACTCATTATAAGTTAAATCTTGTCGTATTCTTTTTGGAATTGTCTTTCCTTCTATCAGACTCTCGATTTCTCTTTGTGTTGCTTTTCCTGCTTTTTGGATAAATTTTTTTACAATACTATTACTACTTGTATTCATCCAATAAGCCTGCGGTTCTAATAATGGATTTTCACAAAGGGCATCACAATAACTGGTTACATCCCACGGACAATAAACATCTGCTTCCCCAAAATGGTATCCATTATACCACTCTTTTAAAGTCATATAATGATCATCCAATTGATAATATGATAACATTCTTTTTACTTCCTGATTGGTAAATCCAAAATATTCATCAAAACGTACATCTGTAATTGATAATATCTTGAAATTATTTAAGCCAGTGAAAATACTTTCTTTGGATATACGCAGACATCCTGTCAAAACAGCAAAATATAAACTGTCATTTCCTTTTAATACCTGCCCAAATAGATTTCGGATTAATTCTACCATTTTATTATAAAATCCAAATTCATATGCTTTATCCAAAGGTACATCATACTCATCAATTAATAAAATAACATTTTGCTCATAATGTTTTTGAAGTAACGTTGATAACATCCGTAAGCTATTCATTAGGACTGCATCATCCATTTCATCATTGAGAAGCTGTATCATCATTTTTTTATCGAACTGCGTCAAATGATTACTTTCCAACAAGTTTTGAAACCGCATTGCCTCTCTTTTTATTTCTGCACACATCATGGAACGAGCAACTGGAAATGTTTCGCCGATTACACCTTTTAATGAGAGAAAGATAACAGGATATTTTCCCATATATGCTTCACAAAGTTCCTGTTCTTCTGTAATCTCTAAATCATCAAATAACATTTTATCCGAACCAATTTCAAAAAAACATTTTAACATACTCATATTCAATGTTTTCCCAAACCGTCTGGGACGAGTAATTAAATTTACTTCCGCCCAACGTTCTAACAAGTCTCGGATTAATCCTGTTTTATCGACATAATAAAAATTATTTTTGCGAATTTTTTCAAAATTATCAATACCTACAGGCAATTTTTTATGGCATCTCATATTCCCAGTCACTCCTTCCATTTTATTTCTTACACTTCCCCTGGCATTTTCCATGCGGTATGGTCGGTATGCAGCAGATGATGTGCTTTTTCGGAAAGTGGTTTTCCTAGGAAGTCTTCATAGGTTTGAATGACATCTGGGTTTTCATGGGAGAATCGCAGTGCTGCATTGCGATCGAGCTGATATAAATTATCTCCTCTTAGTTCTGCATATTCCTGGCCATCATGGATTGGCTGTCCGCCTCCTCCGACACATCCGCCTGGACATGCCATAATTTCCACAAAGTCATATTGAACGGTTTTGTTTCGCAATGCTTCGATTAATTTTCTTGCATTTCCAAGACCGCTTGCGATTGCGACTCGAATAACCGAACCGTTTAAATGGAACGATGCTTCTCGCCATCCATTCATTCCACGTACTGCATAAAATGCATCAGCATCTGGATTTCTGCCTGTTACGAGATAGTAACAAGTACGAAGTGCTGCTTCCATAACGCCGCCTGTTACACCAAAAATCACGGCAGCTCCCGTTCCTTCTCCAAGCGGACTATCAAATTCCTGTTCTGGAATATTGGCAATATCCAAATTCATGGAGCGAATTTGGCGAACGATTTCTCTTGTTGTCAACACAACATCCACATCTTTTCCCTGCTCAGCTCCATTCATTGTAGGAATATCACATTCTGCTTTTTTCGCAATACACGGCATGATGGAAACGCTGAAAATATCTTCTGGACTCACGCCTAATTTCTGTGCAAAGTAAGTTTTTATCATTGCTCCTTGCATTTGCTGTGGTGATTTTGCAGTGGAAAGATTTTGTACCATATCTGGATATTGGGATTTAAGGAATCTCACCCATCCAGGACAGCAAGAAGTAAACATTGGAAACTCATAATCTTCTTTATGATTGATTCGCTCCAAAAATTCGCTTGCTTCTTCCATAATCGTAAGATCGGCTCCATAGTTCGTATCAAATACATAGTCAAAATCCATCATTTTTAAAACTGCTGCAAGACGTTTTGGTGTTGCCACTTCCCTGGAAAGTCCAAGCATTTCTCCCCATGAAGTACGTACGGCTGGAGCCACTTGTACAACGGAAATCTTCTTTTTTGTATTCAATGGTGCATTCACTGTAAATACTTTTTCTTTATCGTCTCGTTCTTTCAATGCTCCAACTGGACAATGAGTAATACATTGTCCGCAGAGGGAACAATCTGCCTCATTAATTTTTCGATTTCGTGACACATCTACTGTGGTACGAGAACCTGTTTTTGCAATGTCCCATACATTAAGATTTTGTACTTTATCACAGATTTGAATACAACGCATACATTTAATACATTTTCCAGCATCTCGAATTAATGGAAATTCTTTTGGCCAGTGATGATGCGGAAGCACTTTTTTATAAGTCACATGCTCTACTCCAAGCAGGCGAGCAATGGACTGCAACGTACAGTTTCCATTTCTAACACAAGTTGGACAAAAACAGTCATGCTGTGATAAAATCAATTCTACATTGATTTTCCTCGCTTCTCTCACTCGAGCGGAATTAGTTCGAATTTCCATTCCTTCTTTTACTACATTATTACATGCTGGAACAAGTCGCTCCATTCCTTTAATTTCTACAACACAGACACGACAGGCTCCAATATCATTAATTCCCTTCAAATAGCAAAGACTTGGTACGGGCATTTTTGCAATCTGACAGGCTTCTAGAATCGTCGTACCTTCTTTGACAAAAATTGTTTTATGATTGATTGTTACACTTACCATTGACTAATACGACCTCCCTTAAAAACTCCATACCCAAAGTGATCACAACGCAGACAACGCATTGCTTCCTGTGTTGCTTCTTTGCAGGACATGCCATTTTCACAGATTTCAAAATCTTTTTTCCGATCATTGGAATTACGTTCTGTCAAATTCACACGTCCACAAGCTGGACGATCATCCAAACGTGCAGAAGGAATTTCTACATCAACTGAGATAACATGGTGGAATCCTAAATAGTTATCAATATTCGCTGCGGCCACTTTTCCAGTAGCAATCGCTTTGATTACGGTTGCAGGACCCGTTACACAGTCGCCTCCTGCAAACACTCCATTCACCCCTGTTACTGCTCCTGTTTCCGTTGTTATAATCGCATTACGGTTTACTGGAAGTCCATCATCTGCAAAGTGACCCGATACAATATCTTGACCAATTGCTACGATAATAATATCACAAGGAATCCGAACTGCATCTTTTCCAGAATTCGCAGGACGTGGTCTTCCTGCTGAATCAATTAATCCAATGATCTTTGGATCTGCATAAATAGCAGTTACATTTCCATTTTCATCTGCTTCAATTTGTTTTGGTGCACAAAGTTCCAGAATTTCTGCTCCTTCTGCAATTGCACCTTCAATTTCATCTGGAAGTGCAGTCATATCAGCCTTTCTTCTCCGATATAAAATACTAACTTTTTCTGCTCCTAGTCGAATTGCAGAACGGGTTACATCCATCGCTACATTTCCGCCTCCGATTACAATTACAGTTTTTCCTGTAAAATCAGGCTTATATCCATCCCCAATTCCACGAAGTAGCTCCACTGCGGAAATAACTCCGTTGGCATCTTCTCCTTCTATCCCAATTTTTTTATCCGTATGTGCTCCAATCGAAATATAAACAGCATCATATTCTTCTCGAATTTTGGAAAATGGAAGTTGTCCTTCTCCATTTCCAACTGATGTATTCAATTCCACTTTCACTCCAGTTGATAAAATATTATCAATATCTTCTGCCAGACGTTCTTTTGGCAGACGATAACTTGGAATACCATAATAAAGCATTCCTCCAAGTGATTGACGCTGTTCAAAAATAGTTGTTTGATGTCCCATTAGCTGTAAATAATAGGCAGCACTTAATCCACTTGGACCTCCTCCAATAATTGCTACTTTTTTACCTGTGGATGGAGCATTTAATGGAGCTGGTACTACTCCGCAATGATCAACTGCATAACGTTTCAATCCTCGAATATTAATCGAGGCATCCACCATGTTTCGGCGACATCTTGCCTCACATGGATGCTCACAGACAAGTGCACAGGCTGTTACAAATGGATTATCTTTCCGAATCAAACGTACCGCATCGGCATATCTTTCTTCTGCAACTAATGCTACATAACCTGGAATATCCACGCCTGCCGGACAGAGCGCAACACATGGCACTGGCTGTTCCAAATGACAGAGACATCTTCCGTTCAAAATATGTTCTTCATAATCTTCTCGAAATCCCTGTACTCCTTTTAAAACCATATTGGCAGCTTCATATCCAATTGCACAGTCTGCCGTATTAGCAATAACACGAGCAGTTTTTTCGATTAGATCAATCGTTTCTAATGTAGCTTCTCCATCCAAAACATCTTCCAAAAGATTTTCCAACTGTCCCAGCCCAATTCGGCATGGCACACATTTTCCACATGTCTGTGCATGACAAAGTTTTAAAAAAGATGCTGAAATATCTACAGGACAGAGTCCTGGCGGACTTGCTGTAATCCGTCGTTCCAGATCTTGATATAATCCCTCTACTACCATCTGTGATTTACTTTGTGTAAACACATTTAAGCGACTCATAATGAAAAACTTCCTTTCTAAATGATTTAAAATTATAAAGAAAAGCGGACATTAAAATCCGCTTAATTGATACAATAAGCTTACTCAATTCGTAACCGTTCCCGCCATTGTTTGCTGAACAATCTGTTCCATTTGTTCTTTTGTCAACATACCCCCAACATATCCAAACACATTTCCATCTCGATCAATCATAAGTGTAAATGGAAAACTGCTAATTCCATACTCTCGAAATACGCTTCCAGTCGTATCCATAACCGTTGGATATGTGTAACCTGCATCCGTCAAAAACTGTATGATTTCACTTTTCTCTACGTCTGCACCATTTGGAAATAACTCCGATCGTGGATTCGCAACTCCAAGCACCACCAAATCCCCTTGATTCTGTCCATATTCTTCATAAAGCTGCTGAATATCGGGCATTTCTTCTTTACAATATCCGCACCATGTTGTCCAAAAGTTTAAAAACACAACCTTTCCTTTATATTCCGATAACGTATGTGTATTTCCAAATTGATCGCTCAATGTAAAGTCAGGTGCTGGCACCGTATTCGATTCTTGACTCGTTTCATTCTGTGTTTCTATCTGTTCTGGCGTAACGTCTACTGTATTTTCTGTGCTATCCAAACTTTGCTGTGTTTGGTTCGTTGTTTGGCTCAATCTGGATAAATAAACATTAATTCCGTTCATCATACCAGTAACCATCAGCACACCCATAAGAATCATAAGCACTGCACCAATTTTTACGGTATACCGCACAATTGCCTGACGTTTTTTAAAAAATGCTAAAAGTTGACTTGTAAATAATCCAAGTGCCAAAAATGGAAGGATAAAACCAAGTGTATAAACTCCAATTAATAAAAATCCAGTTGCCGAAGACTGTGCCGAAGATGCCATTAACAATACACTCGTTAAAACAGGACCAACACATGGCGTCCATGCAAAACTAAATGTAAATCCAAAGAGAAATGCAGTAAACGGATTCATTGTATAACGATTTAATTGAAAAGAGAAACGATGCTCTTTTTTCCAAGGTGAACCAATGAGCTGAATTAATCCAAATAGAATAATAATAATACCGCCAATTCTTGCAAACCAAACCCGATTATTCGTAAAAAAGGTTCCAAGTGCAGTAAATCCAAAACCGAGTAAAAAGAATGCGAAACTAACTCCTACTACAAAGCATATCGTATGCAGCATTACTCTTCCTCTTTTATAATAAATACTTCCATCTTCTTTTACAGTTTTCGCTCCACTTGCCAAATATCCAATATAAAGAGGGACAAGTGGAAAAATGCATGGAGATAGGAAGCTTAAAATTCCCTGCAAAAATACGGTAAATGCAGAGACTGTAGTTCCCAATGATAAATTCAATCAAAACCCTGCCTTTCTTAGTATTTTTTCAACACAATTGTACTGCTATCCTATCATTTTCCTTCCTTCTTGTCAATCCATTCTTAGCTTTATCATCCTCCTATTTATGAATAATATCTACATTTCCACATTTTATTTTTCCTTTTCCCGTCAAATATTTTATATTTATTTTTTAATCTTTTCTGACGTTTGGTGAATATTTCCTCCATATTTTTTACTATTTTGTCCATAATAATATTGTAGCATTAAGAGTAACCATTTATTACTCGTAACATTATAGGAGGTTATTATGAAATTAAATGAAATGGAACTTCAAACACTTCGTCATTTGATTATGGCAAACGATACAACGAGCTGCAAGATGTCTGCCTATGCACAGCAGGCTCAAACCCCTGAAATACGTCAATATTTCGAGAAAGCAGCCCAAACTGCCGCAGATGCGAAAACAGAATTAATGGGATTTTTAAAATAAGATCAAGAAATCAATTATATATAGGAGGTTATTATGCAAGAAAAAACAATGGTGGCAGATACGTTAACGCAAATCAATGCAAGTCTTTCTAATTTTGGCCAAATGATTACACAGACAGCCAATCAGCAGCTTCGTCAATCTTTAATTCAGATGAGAAATGCTGCGGAATCATCCCAATATGAACTCTACGAATTAGCCAAAAATAATGGTTATTATGAACCAGCTCCTGATGCAACACCAGAAGAAATTAAACAAGTACGTTCTATTTTTGAAGTAAGTCATAAAATGCTTTAATCTATAAGAAAGAAAATGGCAGCATATTTTAGTCGTATTGCTGTCATTTTCTTTTTTACAAACTAATAAAATTTATCTCGCCATATTTCAATAGGAACAAAATATATATTCAATAGAATATATAGCATTGAAAATGATACTGTTACAATATCAATATGCCCGTTATGTATCATATTTTAATGTTAAGCCTCACATGATTAAAACCACACATGTGTGGCTCAAATTTTATCAAGCCAAGTAAAACTTTTTACTTGAAACTACACACGAAGAGAAATTCCTATGCGTATTTCTCTTTGTTTCGCAAGTACCAACAATTATACAGAGGAGGGATCCTATGAACATCGATAAGGATTTCAATTTAATGGTAGGATTACGTATTCGAGAGGTACGAGAAGTACTGCGTATGACGAGAGAACAATTTAGTGAACGCTGTGACATCTCTGACAGTTTTCTTGCTGCTGTTGAAAACGGTCAAAAAAGTATTACCTCAAAAACACTTTTTAAAATATGTTCCAATACAAATATTTCCGCAGATTATATTATTTTTGGTAAACAATATGGTTATCAAATGGATATGATCATGGAAATGCTTGGAGAACTGGATGCACCACTGCGTGATTCCGCAGTTAGAATTTTATCCGAATACATAAAATCAGTTGACTATATTAAAACAAAACAGCAAACTCCTAAATTAAATTAGAAAAGAGACTTTTCACTCCCATTTTCTTTTCCAGATTATGATACTATTAGTGGTGTCGCTCAGAGCGACACCACTTTATAAACTAATATTATTCTTTTTTTGTTATTACAGTAAGATTCCAACCATGATGTACAGGACCATTGCCCTTTCCTAAGTTCATCCCTACCGCTAACGCACCTGTCAGATAATTCTTTGCGGATTGTACTGCATCGAAAAGTCCCATTCCTTTTCCAAGATTTGCTGCTATCGCAGAAGAAAGCGTACATCCTGTTCCATGCGTATTTTCTGTCTGAATTCGCTTTCCAGTCAGCCACTGTATCGTTCCATCAACATATAGTAAATCGTCTGCCGATTCATTGAAATGTCCGCCTTTAATCAAAATCGCTGCATTTGTCTTAGCTGCAATTTGCTCTGCTGCCAATTCCATATCCTGCTTTGTTTCTATCTTTCTATCTGCTAGTACCTCAGCTTCTGGAATATTAGGCGTAATTATTTTTGCAAGCGGCAGCAATTCTTCTATCAGCGCTTGCTTTGCTTCTGGTTTTAATAAAGCACATCCACTTGTAGAAACCATAACCGTATCCAGTACAATATTTTGAGCATTATACTGTTTTAACGCCTCTGCAATGACATGAATCAGTTCTGGTGCAGATACCATTCCAATTTTCACTGCATCTGGAATAATATCTGTAAACACTGCATCTAGCTGTGCCTTTACAATGGCTGAATCAATATCTTGAATTGCGAATACTCCTGTTGTATTCTGAGCAGTAATTGCAGTAATTACACTCATCCCATACGTTCCATTTGCCAAAAAAGTTTTTAAATCTGCCTGAATTCCAGCTCCTCCGCTGCTATCAGATCCAGCAATTGTCAAAATTTTTCTCATATTTCCTCCTAGAATTATCATCCATTTGCTTCTAGCAGCTGCTTCATATATTCCATTGCATGAGTTTTATATAATGTTTCTGTTAAAACAGCAGCAAATATTGTACCAACTACAGTGCTCATCATAAATGGGATTACATAGGCAAACAATGCTGCTTCTTGTCCCATTATCAACGTTGCAACTGGGTAACAGAGCATCGCTCCAATAATTCCGGTTCCAATAACTTCTCCAATATAAGCCAATACTAGCTTATGATATCGCTGGTATAAAATTCCACATAAGAATGCTCCTACCATACTGCCTGGAAATGCCAATAGGCTTCCTGTTCCCATCAGATTTCGGATGAAAGAAGTACAAAAAGCCATCAAAACTCCATACCATGGTCCTAGAAAAATACCAGTGACTACATTTACCAAATGCTGAATTGGAAAACATTTGGACGCTCCAATTGGGATGGAAAACGCAGATAAACTAACAGCAATTGCCGTCAGCATTGCAGTTACAACTAACTTTTTTACCGTTCCCTTCATTTTTTATACACCTTCTTTGAATTTATTATTCATCAAAAATACTTACAATCTCTCCATCTAAAATGCGGTTCATATTACGCATTGCACACATATTGCCGCACATACTGCAAGTATCTTCTTTCTCTGGTACAGAAGAAGCCCGATATGCTTTTGGTTTTTCAGGATCCAAACAAATATCAAACATTTTGTTCCAATCCAATTCTTTTCTAGCCCTACTCATTTCATAATCCCACTGCTTTGCTCCTTTTACTCCCTTTGCAATATCCGCAGCATGAGCAGCAATCTTAGAAGCAATAATTCCTTCTTTCATATCATCCAGCGTTGGAAGTCTTAAATGTTCTGCTGGTGTAACATAACAAAGGAACGATGCTCCATAAGTAGCTGCGATAGCTCCTCCAATGGCAGAAGTAATATGATCATATCCTGGCGCTACATCCGTTACAAGCGGTCCAAGTACATAAAATGGCGCACCATGACAGATCTGCTGTTGTAACCGCATATTTGCTTCAATCTGATCCAATGGCATATGTCCTGGTCCTTCAATAATGACCTGCACATCTTTTTCCCAAGCACGTTTCGTTAATTCTGCTAATTTTACCAGCTCTTCAATCTGAGCAATATCGGTCGCATCTTCGATACATCCTGGACGACATGCATCTCCTAAACTGATTGTGACATCATACTCACGACAGATATCTAATAACTCATCATAATATTCATAAAATGGATTTTCGTTTCCTGTCATCTCCATCCACGCAAACATCATAGAACCGCCACGGGATACAATATTCGTCAAACGTTTATTGGCTTTAAACCGCTTTGCTGTATCACGATTCATTCCACAGTGAATTGTCATAAAATCGACTCCATCTTGTGCATGCATCCTTGCAACATCGAGCCATTCTTTTGCAGTAATATCTTTCAATGCTTTATGATAATATACCACTGCATCATAGATTGGTACAGTACCAATGATGGCTGGACATTCCTTTGTTAATCTCGTACGAAATTCTCTCGTCTTTCCGTAATTGCTTAAATCCATGATGGACTCTGCACCCATTTCCACTGCTTTTTGTACTTTTTCATATTCAACATCCAAATCCTTGCAGTCTCTCGAAATACCTAAGTTAACATTAATTTTCGTTTTTAGTGCAAATCCTACTCCATTTGGATCTAACGCCTTATGGTTTTTATTCGCTGGGATCGCAACTTTTCCTTCGGCAACAAGTTTTCTTAACTCATTTACATCCATTTGCTCTTTCTCTGCTACAATCTTCATTTCTCTTGTACAAATGCCTTTTCTTGCAGCATCCATCTGTGTTGTGTATTCCATCTTATTCATCCTTTCTTTATTTGTAAAGTATCAGGGAAATCCCCTAGCTGTCCGTCTATTGATGATACTTTTATAGAAAAAAAGATATGTCCGAAGACATATCTCATAGGCAGTCAAATCCCACTGATTCAACTCATATGTATACTGCTCATATACGTTGTCTTCCTACGTCGGTATTATCCGCATCAGGTCATGGGTCGGAGTATCCAACTCCCTCTCAGCCAGCTTATATCCAGCTCCCCAGCACTTTACTATTGCGTTAATTATATCTTATTAAAAAAAATAAGTCAAGTATCCCATTGTATTGTTTCTGACCATTTTGTAACAGACTCTTGCTATTTTGCTTTTTTTCTCTTATAATAAGATGAATCAATTATTGTTCATTACAATTCTAATTGCTATAATTGTAGACGTTTTTGGGAGGAATTGATATGTGGTTAGCAAACCATTGGAAAGACTACGAAGTCATTGATACATCAAAAGGAGAAAAACTAGAACGCTGGGGAGATTATTTATTAATCCGTCCCGATCCCCAGGTAATCTGGAATACTCCAAAAAACCATAAGGGTTGGAAAACATGTAACGCACACTACCACCGTAGTAAAAAAGGCGGCGGAGAATGGGAATTTTTTCGCTTACCAGAACAATGGAAAATCCAATATAACCGTTTAACTTTCCAGCTCAAGCCATTTAGTTTTAAACATACAGGACTTTTTCCAGAACAGGCCGCCAATTGGGATTGGTTTTCTGATTTGATTCAAAATGCCAATCGTCCAATTAAAGTATTAAATCTTTTTGCCTATACAGGAGGAGCTACATTGGCTGCCGCTGCTGCCGGTGCTTCAGTTACTCATGTAGATGCTTCAAAAGGTATGGTTGGATGGGCAAAAGAAAATGCCATCTCTTCTGGATTAAAAGATGCACCGATTCGCTGGATTGTAGACGACTGCAATAAGTTTGTTGAACGGGAAATTCGTCGTGGTAATCATTACGATGCAATCATTATGGATCCACCTTCTTATGGTCGTGGTCCAAAAGGAGAAATATGGAAAATTGAGGATGCGATTCATCCGCTTGTCCAGCTCTGCTCCCAGTTATTATCGGAGCATCCACTATTCTTCTTAATTAATTCCTATACAACGGGATTTGCCCCATCCGTACTTTCTTATTTATTAGGAATTGAAATTGTTCCTAAGTTTGGAGGAAATGTAATTGCAGACGAAATTGGTTTGCCAGTTAGTCAGAATGGTCTTGTTCTTCCATGTGGATCGAGTGGGCGCTGGCAAGCAACGACTACCATCTAAAGAAAGGAGAAGCGTCCAATGCAAAAACGGTTTTCATATTTACTATTGACTATGCTAGTAACTGCATTTTCGATTGCAGGATGCAGTAATGACTCTAATTCTGATCCATCAAGTACTGTTTCATTAGAAGAGACTACAGAAAACCCAGCTTTTTTGACACCTGGATATACGAAAACGTCTCCATCTGTTTTAACTTCGGTTTATACAATAAATAATGAAACACAAACTTTAAATGGAGATGTATTTCAATCTTCCAGCAATAATGAAAATGCCTTACTTGTCTCGGAAGAAGGTCAATTAACGTTACAAAATGCTTCCATTCATAAATCTGGAACAATCACACAATCCGAAGCTGAGAATTCCTACGGTCAAAACGCTGCTCTTGCCGTTATAGGAGGAAGTCATGCTTCTCTTACAAATACGACAATTACATCTAGTTCCCCTGAGTCCAACGGAGTTGTAGTTGCAGGAGAAAATTCTTCTATTCAAGCAACAGATTTAGCTATTACTACCATCGGAGATAATTCTAACGGAATGGATACAACTTATAATGGTCAGCTTGAAGCATCTAATGTTAATATTACTACAACAGGTGCCTATTCCGCGCCAGTTTCCGTTAGTCAGAATCACAGCAAAATTCACATCACTGGCGGAAAATTATCTGCTTCTCACGCTGTTAGCCCTTGTCTATTTTCAGCGGGTAATCTTACTGTAGACAGTGTGACAGGTTCTTCTCAGAATAATGCTGCTTCTATTGAAGGTGGTTCTGTCACATGGTTAGATTCTTCTTTTACAAGCGCTGGGAATTATGGAATTTTACTTTACGAAACTTCAGATTCAACCGCTGGTTCCAGCAGCTTTTCCAGCGAAAACTCCAGACTCACTGCAACGGCAACCGATAGTATTTTTTATGCTACAAATACAACTGCATATATTGATTTAACAAATACTATTATCGATTCTTCCTCCAATCTACTCTTAAATTGTTCTGGCAATTCCAACGGAAATTGGGGAGAAGAAGGAGATAACGGTGCAATTGTAAAGTTGAATGCAGATACCCAAACATTGCAGGGAAATATACAATGTGATTCTATAAGCGAAGTCTCCATTAATCTAAAAAACAATAGCCGATTAACAGGTGCAGTAAATACTGCCAACACAGGAGACCTTGTTTCAATGCAACTAGATTCTTCTTCTCAATGGAATGTCACCGATACTTCCTATGTACATGTATTAAAAAATTCTAATTCTAATTGCAGCAACATTATTTCAAATGGAAACATTATTTACTACGATGATACTAACTCCGCCAATGATTGGTTAGATGGAGAAACCATTGAATTGGATAATGGCGGTTCTTTAACACCAATGCCATAAATTTAACTGAAAAAAGCCTCCGATTATATTGATCTTAAGATCAATACAAAATCAGAGGCCTTTTTTCATTTTCATTATACGGTTTCTAAATCAAATCCAAAGTAACGAACTGCATTATTATAGGAAATACCTTTTACAATCTTTTCGAGATTTTTCATATCTTTTGGATATTCTCCATTTTCTACCCATGTACCAATTAAATCGCAGAGGATTCTTCTAAAATATTCATGTCTAGAATAAGATAAGAAACTTCTAGAGTCTGTCAGCATACCAATAAAGTTGCCAAGTAATCCAAGATTTGCAAGTGAAGTCATTTGCTTTATCATACCTGTCTTATTATCATTGAACCACCAAGCAGAACCTTGCTGAATCTTTCCAACTGCATCGGAATTTTGGAAACAGCCCAAAATGGTTCCAATTGCTTCATCATCATTTGGATTCAAGCTATAAATAATTGTCTTTGGCAGCTCATTGGTACTAATCAAGGCATTTAAGAAATCTGCTGTTTGACTAGATGGAGCATAGTTATTGATACAATCATATCCCGTATCTGGACCAAGCTTATTATACATTGTTACATTATTATCACGCTTGCATCCATAATGAAGCTGCATTGCCCATCCCATACGAGCATATTCTCTTCCTACAAATAACATAAATGCTGTTTTAAACTTCAGTTCTTCTTCTCTTGTAATTGCTTCTCCATTCACACGTTTTGCAAAAATCGCTTCCAATTCTTCATCGGACGCAGGTACGTACATAACATATTCTAATGCATGGTCGGATGCACAACATCCCATTGATTCAAAGAAAGCCAAACGTTTCTTTAAAGCTTCTTTTAAATCTGCAAATGTTTTAATTTCCATTTGGGCAGCTTCTCCTAGCTTTGCCAAATAATCAGCATAATCTGGTTTTTCCAAATTCATAGCTTTATCTGGACGCCATGCAGGAAGAACTTTTACATCAAATGTATCATCAGCCGCAATTACTTTATGCCAGCTTAAATCATCAGCTGGATCATCCGTTGTACAAATTAATGTTACGCCAGATTGTTTAATCAGATTACGTACACTCATAGAATCTTCCTGTAATTTTGCATTACATAAATTCCACACTTCTTCTGCTGTTTCGCTATTCAAGATACCAGTATATCCAAAATATCTCTGTAATTCCAAATGACTCCAATGGAACAGCGGATTTCCAATTGCCTTCTCCAATGTTTCTGCCCACTTCTGGAATTTTTCACGATCTGGCGCATCCCCTGTAATATAATATTCATCCACACCATTGGATCTCATCTGACGCCACTTATAGTGATCGCCTCCCAGCCATACTTGAGTAATATTTTCAAACTTTCTGTCTTCTGCAATTTCTTGCGGATTAATATGGCAATGATAGTCCAAAATTGGAACATTCGCTGCTACACCATGGTATAATTCCTTTGCTGTGTCTGTACTTAACAAGAAATCCTTGTCCATAAATGCTTTCATATGATAAACCTCCTGAAAATATAATTATTTCTTTATATTTTAACAAGCAGAACGTTAATTATCAACCTGTTAAAAATCCCATAAGTAAATTTTTGCAGTAAATTATAGATTGCCCATAAGACTCGGCAGCCATAAACTAATCTGTGGAATATACGTAACAAGCATTAATACAAATATAATCGCCGCAAAATAAAGCAGCAACTCCTTAAAGACCGTTTCAATCTTTACTCCTCCAACTTTTACTCCAACAAACAATGTAGTGCCTACTGGAGGTGTGATTGTACCAATACATAAGTTAAAGATCATCATAATACCAAAATGAACGGTATCCATTCCAAGTGCAGTACAAACTGGAAGAAAGATTGGTGTAAAAATTAAACATGCAGGTGTCATATCCATAAATGTGCCGATAATTAATAAAATAATGTTAATCATTAAGAAAATGACATATTTATTGTTGCTGACAGACAATAATGCATTTGCAACAACAGTTGGAATATTAGTAAATGCCATAACCCATGACATAATACTGGAAGCACCAATCAGGAAAATAATAATACCTGTCATCTCTGCACTATCTTTAAAAATCTGAGGAAGTTCTTTAATTTTAATGGAACGATATACAAATAATGCTAAAAACAAACTATATACTACTGCTACTACAGAACCTTCTGTTGCTGTAAAGAAACCTCCAATAATACCTCCAATTACAATAATAATTAAAAGTAAACATGGAATCGCTTCTAAAATAACTCGAATTGCTTCTTTTCCAGAGAATTTAGTTGTACTGCGGTATCCTCTTTTCTTAGCGATAATAAACGCTACAATCATACAAGCTAATCCCCACAGAATACCTGGAATATAACCTGCCATAAACAAAGCTGCTACCGAAGTACCTCCACTTACAAGTGAGAATGTAATCATTACATTACTTGGAGGAATTAACAGCCCTGTAGGAGCTGTTGCAATATTAACGGCTGCTGAGAAATTTGGATCATATCCTTCATCTTTTTCAATTGGTCCAATAATTGAGCCCATCGCAGAAGCTGCCGCCGTACCAGAACCAGAAATTGCTCCAAATAACATATTGGCAATTACATTTGTTTGAGCCAATGCTCCTGGTGTACGACCAGTAATCAGCTTAGCAAGATTAATAAGACGAACTGCAATACCACCCTTATTCATAATATTCCCTGCTAAAATAAAAAATGGAATCGCAAGCAAACTAAACACAGAAATACCAGAGAAAATTCGCTGGGAAGCTGTCAAAACAGCAATATCTAAATCAATAATAGGTAAAATTGCACAAACCGAAGAAATGGCAATCGCCAATGCAATTGGTACACCGGCTAAAAGCATCACAACAAGAAGGACTAAAATAATCAATCCACAAACAATCGCTGCATCCATATACGAAACTCCTTTCTATATTTATATTATTCCTTTACATCTCGATGATCCTGTTCTTTTCCTACACATAAATCAATAATATTTAATATGCTGTAGATAAAGATAAGCACCCCAGTAACAGGAAGAATAGAATAGATTACCCCCATTGGGATACTACCCAAAGAAGCAGTCTTTTGTATCATAGTTAATTTCATAATGGATATACCGCCATAGATTAAAACAACTCCAGTAAATACCATAAGTAGTAATTCAATGAAGATTTCTAATATTTTACGTGGCGTACCCGTTAACTTGTCTGCAAGAAATCCCATACGCATATGATCTCTTTTTCCAAATACATAGGCCGATGCTAACAATGCCATCCAAGTAAAACTATAAGTCAGAAGCTCTTCGGATACAGTACTTGGATCATTTAAAATTAAACGTTTCACAATTTGATAAGTTCCAATACATACCATTAATGCAAACACAAGTGCACAGGCAGAACCTAATACTACATCAATTATTTTACGAATTTTTGCTAAAACTTTCATATTAATTTCCCTCCTGTACCGAATCTACTTGCGCATCAGAAGCTGCTGGTGTTTCTGGAACTATCTGTGCATCGGAAGCTGCTGGCGTTTCCGGAACTATCTGTGCATCGGAAGCTGCCGGTGTTTCTGGAACTATCTGTGCATCAGAGGCTGCTGGCGTTTCTGGAACTGTTTGTGCATTTGTACTATTTTGCTGTTCTTGCTGCACTTGCTGATTTACTCCTTGAATATAATTGTATAATTCTTGAATACTTGTATTTTCTGCTAACATCTCTTGCTGCACACTTGCCACAGCATCTTGGAAAGGCTGCAAATCTACGTCGATGAATTGAACTCCCATTTGTTCTTGAGCTATTTGCTTTGCCTCCTCCACCTGTTTATCCCATTCTTCCATCTCAACTTGAGTGGACAAAAGTGCGGCCTCTTCGAAAATCTTATATTCTTCTTCTGGTAATTGTTGTAAAAACTTCAGATTTCCAATTAACATATCTGGCACCATCTGATGATTTGTATAAGAATAATATTTTGCAACTTCACCATGCTTATTATTTGTCAAAGCTAATTCATTATTTTCTGCACCATCAATAACACCTTGCTGGATTGCAGTATAAACTTCACCAAAACTCATTGGGGACGCTGCTGCACCAAATGCCTGTGCCATACTTACACTTGCTGGACTTTGCTGTACACGCATTTTCATTCCCTTCATATCGGCTGGCGTATAAATCGGTTTCTTAGCATAAAAGCTTCTTGTTCCTGCATTATACCATGTCAACACACGGAAACCAGCCTCATCTGTCGATTCATAAATTGTCTGCATATAATCTACATTATTCATTGCCCGATGATATGCCTCGCCTCTTCCGATGTAAATAAATACGGCATACTGAAAACTTCATATACATCCGCAAATGTCTCTAGATTTGCAGTACCAGCTACAACAAATTCGATTGCTCCTGTTTGAGTCAATTCAATTGCTTTCTGTGCAGCACCTAGAAGTTCATTTGGAAAGATCTGAACTTCATACTTATCTCCTAAGTTTGCTTCCACATATTCTTTAAATTTCAACAATCCAATATGTTCTGGGTGAGTTTCGGACTGTGCATGAGCGATACGAATAACTTTTTTTCCATTTCCAACGGAAACACATCCACTCAGACCACATAATATCACCAAACATAAGGACAGTATTAAAATTCTCTTCAAATGTTTCATGCTATTTATTCCTTTCCTCTTTTTTATATGGTGTGTGGTATTCTAGAATA
>DVHN01000127.1 GCA_018712075.1 Candidatus Fimimorpha faecalis | reverse complement strand
AACCGGCTTTTTCGGGCATTATCGCCGAGGGCATTCGTTGACCGTAGGTTGCTGTTACTCTGCTTGTTCCGCCAGTTCCGCCTTGAAGATCCAGGGTTATACTGTATGTATTAGCACTCCAATGCGCATATAACACAGAATCGGCTGTCTTGTTCCAATTAACCAGACTCTGCATGGAAGAATCATAATACCGTGTTCCTCCGACCACTGAATCAAAATATCCTTCAAAAGAATAGCCTGTGCGTACAGGCGCTTCGGCATCTGGCATTTCCATATCATATGTAGCCACTACACTATCCGTCCCACCTGTTCCGCTTTGCTTATCAAACGTTACGATATAGCTGTTCACTGCCCATTGTGCATACAATGTTGTATCTGACGGCTGATCCCAGTTTATCATACTTTGCATGGACGAATCATAATACTGTGTTCCGTCATTTATATCATCAAAGTAACCTAAAAATGTATAGCCGTCACGTAAAGGCGCGTCTGCATTTGGCATCGCCATATCGAAAGTAGCCAAAACACTATCCGTTCCGCCAGTTCCGCCTTGCTTATCAAAGGTTATACTATATGTATTTGCAGACCAGTGGGCATATAATGTAATATCCTCCGCTATGTCCCAATGTCCAATGCCTTGCATTGAGGCATTATAATATTGTTCACCGCCATAAATGGAATCATAATAGCCTTCAAACGTATAACCCGTCCGAACCGGGGGCTCAGCATCTGGCATCATGGAGTCATATATTGCCTCCACCCTATTTGTTCCCAAGATTCCGCCCCGCTTATCAAAAGTTATAGTATAAGTATTTGCAGACCACTGGACATATAGTGTAGTATTTTCGTCTCCGTCCCAATCCTTTACAGTGCGCATCTCCTCATCATAATATTGATTCCCTCCCTCTGGTTCATCATAAATCCCTACAAATGTATACCCCACTCTTTCAGGTACCTGTATTGTGGGCATTGCCTCTCCTTCTATAATGCGTATCTCTTCAACATCGTCAGCACCAGATTGATAATCAATTTTGATTATCCATACAGCAGGAATTATTTCCGCAACAATCAAAATCGCAGTTAAACCAACTGCGGATATTATTGAAGCTATTATTGCTAAAACCTTGAGGGCACGCTTATTAATAAATAGACTTAAAAAAATTGAAAAACAGAACTCAACAATGGCACCTATTGCCGGATTGATAATCATCTGCAATGCATACACTATAGCAATTAACCATAAATGAACATATTTACGATTTGATGACAACTTACAAACTAAGTAAATATGCAGAAAAAGAGAAACACCTCCAATAACTGAAGTAATTATTAAAAATACAAATGTATTGAATTCATAATTTGAGGTTCCTCTTAATAACTCTGTCAAAATATATACATATGACCTAGTTATATATGAATAATATTCTATAGCTTGACCAAAAATAAAAGCAACAAGAATGACAAAAACAGCCAGTAATTTATTAATTGTTTTTGCCCTTTTAGCTCTTCTGCGCATATCATAAGAAATTGGGTCGTCATCCTCAGTAATTGAAATAAAAGGTATCGATTCCGTATCAATTACGCCATCATGCTCTTCTGCATGCGCATCGTCACGTGCAACCATCCTATCATTTGAGCGCGGATGGTCGCATACCTCACATGTATCTCTCGACTCATCCTCATTAAATTGACCACAATATCCACAAATCCATCCCATAATTTGTTTACTATAAATTTAATCTATATTTTGTCTGAAACTATGTAACACGCTCTGCTAAATTTAAGCTACGTATTATTCTTGGAACAGCAACGAAAAATCATTTGCAAATCTTACTCTTTTACATTTTAACTTTCAATTCCTGAAAGATATCGTATTCAATGATTAAACATAGTCAATAGCGCTATCTGCTAATTCACTCACGTCTGATGCGCGTAGACTTCTGCCTATTGCCTTAAAAGTCCAGCCAGCGGTTTTTCTGGTTGCCATACCTATAACTATTGCTGTATCGTCGGGTCGCACCTGATTATTTTTTACTCTATACTCAATCAATATCTTTTTAGAAGTCGGATCATAAAGCCGAATGTAAAAATTTTTAACATCATTTAGTGTCTGTCCTCTGTCGTAACACTTATAAATATTTATTAAAAATATAAGTCTGTCTTTATCGCGGGGCACTTTCTTTAAATTAACCAGAATATTTTCATCATCATTACTGTCAACATTTCCGGTATAGTCACCAGTAAGATTATCTTCAAGGAGTTCAGCGCAGCCTGATGCATGCTGCTTTGCGCCATAATAAACCAAATCATAGGAACACCCTCTTGCCGAATAAAGTGCAACGGACGAATCCACGTCCATATTATCACCCTGTGAAACTGAATCCCAACCAACACCTACAACTATATTGTCTAAAGGCTGGTTATCCGCATGTTGGATAACAACTTCCTGTCCTTGCGATAATCGTATGACATCACCTTCTTTATACCCGCCGCCAAAGGCTGGCGCAGAATAATCGATTTCCATATTTTTACAGTAAACGCATTGAAAATTGTATTCACCTGCATGACACTTGAAAAATTTTGAAGCGCATGAGCATCCAGAAACTTTTCTCCCTCCACATTTTACGCAGGCTTGTAAATTATCATTTGTCAAAAATCTCGTCTGCTTTATTTCTGATGTAATTACAGATGCCTCTTCCGGCGAGATACAGATGAAATTAACGACTTTCCAGTCCCCGCCAAATTTCTTTATTTCTAATCCGAAATGCTGTTTAGTTTTCTTGCAAATGCCTTTAATAAATTTTGTATCTTTCATATCTTTACCTTTTATCAGTTAAAATATTTTTTGTTAACTCCACGGCTGGTAAATAGACCACCCGATTGCACGAGTTGCACTTGTGCCTTTTCTAAAATATTTTCACTTCCAGCACAAACCATATATGATAATCTTGTCCAGATCCTATCCTCGCGCATGCGTTCATCTGTAAGTCCATAATACTTGTATCTGTTTTTGCCTTTCCCCTGTGCATCCCATGTTACATCAACATGATAAAACTCTTTATCATCAAAACTCACTACATTCCATGCGTGATAATCTGGCGAACCTTTTATCTTGCCACATATAACTTCACAAGTAATTCCTTGCGAATCAAGAATACGTTTGTACGCTTCTGCATAGCCTTGACAAACACATTTTTTATTTATTAAAGCGCCGTATGCACTTTGCATATAGCTCTTTTCAAGTGGTCCTGCATCTTCATCAAGCCAATACACGACTGTTTTTGCAAGGTAATTATGTGCTACAAACGCCTTTACTTCATTAGGCATATCATAACAAAATAATATGTTGTTAATCTCTGCTAGTTTTTTGTTCACTTCTCTTTCCATCATCGATAATTTGATTCGGCCTATGCGATAATTAAAAGAGAATTTTACAAGATTTTTTCCTCCAAATATATTGAATTGTTGCTCACATTCAATCGAAATGAGGTTTGAATAATAACCTTGATATGTAACCAAAAAATTATTATATACCTCACTTACATTTACGCTTTTTGCAACAGATACGCTGACCTCAAGCTTATAATGCCTAATAGCTTTATGCATAGCATCCTCAACCTGCTCCCCAGTATCTGCGTGCAAAACCTCACTATCATTATCTGGGTCTACAGTATATGTAACACTGAATACTCCACCTACCAAAAGCTCATCATATTGAACATTTTTGATTTTAGCCGCAATAGTAGGATTCTCCCTTAAAACCGACTGAAATAGATTTGATGCATTATAATACTCAACAGATATCTTTTCTTGTTTATTTAGCAAAGCTGTCTTAATTTTATCCTTATATGCATCAATTCTCATTGCAGTATTCACCATTTAATCACGCAATAAGCAGTGTAATAAAGTATTATTGCGTTATATACTTACTAGTGCGACAAGCCGTACTATTTACTTTTTACGTAAAAATCCAAGCAATTTCAATTTATCTATTGTCATGAATCGCTGAACACCGGAAGGTTTAATTAAAACATAACCTTTCACACCATTTTTTTCAGCTTTTGCAACCGATACATAGCCGTTAGAGGTGACAACATCTACAGCATATTCATATTCAGCATGCTCATCCCATAGTTTACCATCATTATAGCTAATTATATCAGCAGATACTATAGGACTGTGCCCGTCTGTTGTGGCATCAGTTGTCCCTGATGATTTTCCGCCTTCATCTGCACTACTCGCAAAACCAAGCATCAATAAAGTTTTCAGGGTGAATAAACGCTTATTGCCATCATTTTTATAAAGATAATAACATTTGTTTCCAGCCTTGTCATACTGTTCAGACGCAACATATCCGCTTGCATTCAGATTAGCAGTATTAAAACTGATTGAATGTTCCGGCCATGGAGCGCAAAAACCTGTCGGCACCATTGAAGAAGGTTCTTCCTCTTTATCCTTATGTACTTCAATTATATCCTCCTCACCTTCAATCTGAATAGAATCAGACTTAAGTTCAAGTACACTTTTATTACGTAAAGCATCCAAAACTTCAAACGCCGTAGGGCGATCTTCCGGCTCGGGTTGAAGCATTGCTGCTATAAGATGCCTTAAATACTTTTGCGTTATCTTATCGCTGATAACCAACTTACCCTCGGACAATAATGCCTCACAGCAGTAAACTGTTTTCCCAGCATCTGCACGTTCTTTCAATTTCCCCGTCAGACCAATAATTTTGGGATGGCATCCTCTTATGCGCTTATTTCCACTATCATCGGTGTACTTTTCTGTTACTAAATAATCATGGAAAACTAATCCGAGTGAAAAAATATCTGACTTGGTAGACATATATTCCAACGCTTCGTCGGCCATATCGTACATAAAGCATTGCGCAAGTTCAGGCGACATAAAATTCTGATCGCCCCCCAACTCGTCAGGGCGAATATTGTTCTCAAAATAGCTCATATCAAAGTCTATTAACTTTGCCGCAATTCTGCCAGAACTATTTCTCGCCGCCAAGATATTTGTTCTCTTCAAATCACTATGAACGATTTTTTTCTTGTGTATATTATGTAACGCCCCTGCCGCAGTTAGCATTAGGAATATCTTATCTTCTATCGGAAGTTTCAGTATATCCTCATCCTCAATCAGATCATCCACGAATGCAGTAGCTTCTATATAACATATGTCCTCAACAAACCAATGCGTAGGTAGAATAATATTTCCTCCGGGACCTGCTAAATCTGCCAAAGCTTTATTTATCTCTATCCTGTTATTCATGAATGACTCAAATT
>DVHN01000126.1 GCA_018712075.1 Candidatus Fimimorpha faecalis | reverse complement strand
TCCGTAACTACGCCATCTCGACCATTGTATAAGAAGAGGACGGTAAGCGTTCCTGTTTTCTTTGTAACCGTTCCATAGGTGTCATACGCATACGTATCGGTAACAGTTCCACTGGCATTTGTTAAGGCAATTGTACTTCCTCTTAAATCGTAGTGATAACTGTAGTATCCACTAGAATTTTCCTGAGCAATTAAACCATTTCCATAGATATATTTGGTAATTGCACCACCCTGAGTTTTACTCATCAGCATTCGACTCATGCTTCCTGTTGTATCATAGACATAGGTAAGCGTTTGTTCGGATGTCTGGCTTTGGATCCGATTTCCTTCGTTATCGTACTGGTAAGTAGTTCCTGTAGCACTTGTTAAACGATTGGCAGAGTCATATTGGAAGGAAGCAGCTGCTGTTCCAAGTACTCCAACACTCATATTTCCGTCAGCATCATAAGTGATTGCTGTTCCTTTGTAAGAAGTTAAGCGATTCTTACTATCATATCCCATCGTACCAGATTCATTTCCACTTGTAAAGGATGTAATGTTTCCTGCGGCATCATAGGTATATGATGTTGTATTTCCATTTTCATCGGTTACTTCAATTAACCCGCATGATTGATTAAACATATTAGTACATTCTTTTCCATTTTGATCGGTCACCGCTACAATTATACATCCATCTGTAGAAGTGCCATTATAAGAAAACCTAGGAAAAAGCCGACTGAATTATTGATATATCCCCTGTCTACTTTAGAGATATCATATCATTACTCCAATCGGCTTTTTCTGTATACATTTTTTGGTTTATATGCTGATAATTCTGTTTTGCATGAATTTCTATTAATCCAGAAATTTATTTATCTTCTCTTTACAGGAATTCTTTAAGTTCCTGCATAAACTGTTCTTCTGCTTTTACAATTTTTTTTGCAATTGCAATACTTTCGGAAGAAGCGTCTTCATATTTATTAATAAATTCGCTTAGAGATTGAATTCCCATATTGCATCCGTCCATTGCCAGTTTTGCAACCTGGCTATCGTCTTTGTTCACAAGTAATTTTATATCTGTCATAAAACGAGAAAACATGGATGCCATCATGCCTGGTTCCTGTTCTTCACTGCCATGTTTTTGAAGTAGTTTTGCCGTATCTTCTTCCAGTTCTTTATGCTTTTTATCATATTGATCCAGAACGCACTTTAATTTCTCATCTGTAACAAACTCTCTCATTTGGTTTATACTATTAATCGCCATTTTACAGCCAGAACTGCATTCTTTCAAAAGTTCTCTTGTATGATCTTCCATAATTACCTCCTAATGCCATATAGTTACTTTTTTGATTCAAATATAGTATCTGCAATCGAAGAATAAATATGTATCGAGCATTTGAGCGATTTGATTTATCCGACCATCAATCTCATTTTATCTTTTTCGTTTCTTTTTTAATGCTTGAATTGCTGCTCCAATTAAGACACCGATGAAAGACGGAAGAAATGCGAAAAATACTGCAACTTCATTTGTATTGTGAAAAACAATCCAAGGTATAAATATTCCGATCATTCCAAATAGGATTGGTACAAACCACTTTATTTTTGCGTCTCTCATTCCAATTAAAATGGAGCTAATCAATGCTGTTAATGGAAGAATAAAATAAAAATTTAGTAATGAATATCCCATCTCATCCCCTGGCTGTAAGAAGAAGACTCCTTGAACAATGATTAGTATTGCTACAGTAATAAAAGCAGATACCATTGCCACGGTAATCGTATGCTTTCGGAATCTGTCTCGAAATTTTTCTATCGGTTCCGTATCACAAATAATCTCTGGCTCTTTTTCTTTCATTTGATTTAGAATCATTTGACATTTGTTACATTCTATCAAATGCTCTTCGATTAACTCTCTGCTCTTTGCACTAACCATATTTTCCACATATAATGGAAGTAGATCTCTGATCACATCACAATCTATCTTCATACCATTCCCTCCATTTCTTTTTGCAGTTTTTGTTTGGCTCGGTGATAGGTCACACATGCCCAATGCTCTGACTTTCCAAACAGCAGACCAATTTGTTGAAACGATAATTCCCCAAATACTCTTAAAGAAAATACTTCCTTATAAGGCTCGGACAATTCATGTAACTTTTGATGAATTTGAAATGCTAACTCTTTATCCACAAGCATATGTTCGATATCACTTTCTTCCAGCATGACCGTATTCCAGTCTGTATCCTGTGTTACTCTTTTTTGTTTTTTTAAGTAGGTAAAATAACTATTTTTTGCAATCTGACATAGCCAGACTCGTATATCACAATCCCCTCTAAATTTACGAATGGAGTGCAGCGCCTTAAAGAAAACCTCTTGTGTCAGTTCTTCTGCCACATCTTCATTTAACGATAACCCTCTTAAAAAACGATATACATCTTGAAAATAAGCTTGATATACCTCTTCAAAATCCATTTTCCATCCCCCTTCATTCGTAAAATGCTGCAACAGTACTAACGATATATTCTTGTTCTTTTATTTATAAGACTCTCTTTACCCCAAAATATCACAGAGAATTTTAATTTTTTCAAGAAGCCACTCCTATTTGATAGAAATTAAGGAGTAGTTTTTTTGCTACTCCTGTATCCATTGATTTTTATTTATTTGTTTCATTCGTTTCTTTCTTTGAACGATAACGCTCTATAATTTTTCCAATATCAGAGAGTTTTATATTGGAATATATTTGCTCATCAATTTGAAACGATGGTGC
This sequence comes from Candidatus Fimimorpha faecalis, assembly GCA_018712075.1. Classification (GTDB taxonomy): domain Bacteria; phylum Bacillota; class Clostridia; order Lachnospirales; family Lachnospiraceae; genus Fimimorpha; species Fimimorpha faecalis. Next base: position 30,911 of record DVHN01000126.1, on the reverse strand, counting down.
CTGTGTACAATGTTTTAGACAATTGCGGATACGCAGGCAAAAGACTTGATCTCTTGAAATTCCATTCTGATCTGGCTTTAGAATTTCTTTCCAAGTATTGAAAATGAGATCTCCACCTTTCCTTTTACAACGTTCTCCACTACATACTGTAACAATATGCTGATAGGGCGCTAATTTTAAACTTGGAAAGCGTTGAATGAGACATTTTAAAAATGTTTCTTTTAATTCTAAAGCACTGCAAATATAGATAATTGTATTTTGAGAGATCCATCCATCTACTTCTTGAATTTCCCGAAGCATTGCAATAATATTTTCCTGTTCTTTTGGATTTCTGACAGAAGAATAATAATTTACGATTTCTTCTAATTGTATTTGTTCCATTTCTTCTTAGGAAAGAATTCCTTATATTCTTTCCCTTCTCCCTTCACTTATTATTATGGAGCCACTATGATCGAGCAGCTTTTAAATATGAAAAACATCTTATCCTCCGCTTAGCACTGGGAACTATTCCTTCTGCATTCAAACTATATCATATTTTTGGCTATGATTCTACATTATATTTCTGCTTTTATTTTTTCTCTTAGTATACTAACTGTATTTGGAATTGGAAATGCAGCAAAAATGAATAATATTAATCCATTTATTATAATATTTTTACAAACCAAAAATCATAGTAAAAACCTCGTATTTATGCGGATTTCTAACAAATTCTACTCTGTAAATCCGCTTCTTTTACCTTATAATTATTCTATTTTTTATTATAATTTATAAATTCCCCCTTACTTTTTCCGTATTTTTATATATAATATAATACAAAAGAAATGCTCATATCTTTTATACAAAAGTAGCAAAACAGATTTCTAACAGCTATTTTACTATAAACTAAGTTTTTAATCACTTTGTTACTTCTAATGTTATGGGCAAACATATACAACAGGAGGATATAATATGTCACAGAGAACCGACATCCATAAAGTATTAATCATTGGCTCTGGTCCTATCATTATCGGCCAGGCTTGCGAATTTGACTACTCTGGAACACAGGCTTGTAAGGCACTGCGAAAACTTGGTTATGAAATTGTTCTGGTCAATTCCAATCCAGCTACGATTATGACTGATCCTGAGATAGCAGATGTTACCTATATTGAACCTTTAAACGTAACACGTCTGGAGCAAATTATTGCGAAAGAGCGTCCTGACGCACTGCTTCCTAATCTTGGCGGACAATCTGGTTTAAACTTATGTGCTGAATTAGCAAAAGCAGGAATTTTAGATAAATATCATGTTCAAGTCATTGGTGTACAAGTAGACGCAATTGAACGTGGTGAAGATCGAATTGAATTTAAAAAGGCAATGAACAAATTAGGCATCGAAATGGCTCGAAGTGAAGTTGCTTACAGCGTAGAAGAAGCATTGGCAATTGCCGATCAATTAGGTTATCCTGTTGTTCTTCGTCCAGCCTATACGATGGGCGGTGCCGGCGGTGGTCTTGTCTATAACAGAGAAGAATTAAAAACCGTATGTGCAAGAGGATTACAAGCAAGTCTGGTTGGACAGGTATTAGTAGAAGAATCCATTTTAGGCTGGGAAGAATTAGAATTAGAAGTTGTCCGAGATGCAGACAACAATATGATTACGGTCTGCTTTATTGAAAACATTGATCCACTTGGAGTTCATACTGGCGATTCTTTCTGTTCTGCACCGATGCTCACAATCTCCGAAGAATGCCAAAAACGTCTTCAGGAACAGGCTTATAAGATCGTGGAATCCGTTCAAGTCATTGGAGGAACCAACGTCCAGTTTGCCCATGATCCAGTAACGGATCGTATCGTTGTTATTGAAATCAATCCAAGAACTTCTCGCTCCTCTGCATTGGCCTCCAAAGCAACCGGTTTCCCAATTGCCCTTGTATCTGCTATGTTAGCAACTGGCTTAACATTGAAAGATATCCCTTGCGGCAAATACGGAACATTAGACCGTTATGTTCCAGATGGAGATTATATTGTAATTAAATTTGCACGTTGGGCATTTGAGAAATTCAAAGGCGTAGAAGATAAACTTGGAACTCAGATGCGTGCCGTTGGTGAAGTAATGAGCATTGGAAAGACTTACAAAGAAGCGTTCCAAAAAGCAATCCGCAGTTTAGAAACAGGACGTTATGGACTTGGCCATGCAAAGGATTTTGCATCGAAAACAAAGGAACAATTGCTTCAAATGTTAATTACTCCATCCAGTGAACGTCATTTTATTATGTACGAAGCTTTGCGCAAAGGCGCTTCCGTAGAAGAAATCTATGACATTACAAAAGTGAAAACTTATTTCATCGAACAGATGAAGGAATTAGTCGAGGAAGAAGAAGCTCTTATTTCTCATAAGGGCAATCTTCCTACCGATGAAATGTTAATTCAAGCTAAGAAAGATGGATTTTCTGATAAGTATTTAAGTCAGATTTTAGAGATTCCTGAATCTCAGATTCGCAATCGCCGTATTGAACTTGGCGTAGAGGAGGCATGGGAAGGCGTCCATGTAAGCGGAACACCGGACAGCGCCTACTATTACTCCACTTACAATGCAGAAGATAAGAATCCGATTAAGACGGATCGACCAAAGATTATGATTTTAGGCGGCGGTCCAAACCGTATCGGACAAGGTATCGAATTTGATTATTGTTGTGTTCATGCCTCTTTAGCTTTGAAAAAGCTAGGATTTGAGACAATTATTGTAAATTGTAATCCTGAAACAGTATCTACCGATTATGATACTTCGGATAAATTATATTTTGAACCTTTAACATTAGAAGATGTATTAAGCATTTATAAAAAAGAGCAGCCTGTCGGCGTCATTGCTCAATTTGGCGGTCAAACCCCTCTGAATTTAGCTTCGGAATTGGAGAAAAATGGAGTAAAAATTTTAGGAACTGCTCCATCCGTCATTGACCTTGCAGAAGACCGTGACCAATTCCGTGCTATGATGAAAAAATTAGATATCCCTATGCCAGAATCTGGAATGGCAACTACTGTTGCAGAAGCCCTCTCCATTGCAGAACAGATTGGTTATCCTGTTATGGTACGTCCTTCTTACGTATTAGGTGGACGAGGTATGGAAGTCGTTTATGATGCAGAAAGTATGGAAGGTTATATGAAGGCAGCTGTAGGTGTTACACCTGACAGACCAATTTTAATCGACCGTTTCTTAAATAATGCACTCGAATGTGAAGCAGATGCAATCAGTGACGGAAACCATGCATTTGTTCCTGCTGTTATGGAACATATCGAGTTAGCAGGTGTACATTCTGGTGATTCTGCATGTATTATTCCATCCGTGCATATTTCAGCAGAGAATGTAAAAACCATTAAGGAATATACTAGAAAGATTGCAGAGGAAATGCATGTAAAGGGCTTAATGAATATGCAGTACGCAATTGAAAACGGTACCGTTTATGTATTAGAAGCAAATCCTCGTGCATCCCGTACAGTTCCACTCGTATCCAAAGTCTGCAACATCCGTATGGTTCCATTGGCAACGGATATTATTACATCGGAGATTACAGGACGTCCATCTCCAGTTCCTGCTTTAAAAGAACGGACAATTCCTTATTACGGAGTAAAGGAAGCTGTTTTCCCATTCAATATGTTCCAGGAAGTAGATCCAGTCTTAGGACCAGAAATGCGTTCTACTGGAGAAGTGTTAGGACTTTCGCCATCTTATGGAGAAGCGTTCTACAAAGCTCAGGAAGCAACCCAATCTCCTCTCCCGTTAAAGGGTACTGTATTAATTTCTGTAAATAGAAAAGACAAACCAGAAGTTGTGGAAGTTGCAAGAAGTTTTGCAGAAGATGGATTCCATATTATGGCTACAGGCACTACTTATGAATTAATTCGCCAAGCTGGAATTGAAGCAGAAAAGGTGAAAAAACTTTACGAAGGACGCCCGAATATTCTGGATATGATAACCAATGGAAAAATTCAGCTCATTGTAAATACTCCAGTTGGAAAAGAAAGTATCCATGACGACAGCTACTTACGTAAAGCAGCAATCAAAGCCAAAATACCATATATGACTACAATGGCTGCTGCCAAGGCAACTGCCAAAGGAATTAAATATGTAAAAGAACATGGAAACGGCGCAATGAAATCATTGCAGGAACTGCACAGTGAAATTCAGGAGAATGAATAATTTCTTTTTGCATGTTATATGGGGTTGTCAAAAAATAGACAACCCCATAGTCTAATTGTGATCTTTCATAAAATTTTTATGCATGAGATAAGGTTGGAAACATCCATTTTTCTTTTTCAAATATTACAGGATCAATTCCTTTCAAAAATAAGGTGGTATCTTCCTCATGCAGCTGAGCTATTTCATAATTTTCTTTTTTTAAAGGTGTAAATCCTAAAATAACCCGATTTATTTTTCTTCCAAATGACTGAATAATTTCGTCTATATCGACTATTTTATCTGAGAAGATCTGATGTAAAAACAATATTTTATTATAAATCTCCGCAATTACATATGCATTTTGAGACGCAATATAGTAAACATCCGATTGCATAAACTTCGTCACATAGAACATAATTAATCCTAGGTTATTCTTCATTTCCAAGGAACTATTCGTCACACTATTTCTAATTGCTGCTTCTAAACATTCTCGTTCTCTTAGATTACTAACTACAATTTGTAATGCCGTCTTTTCTTTTTCTATACAAACAGCTTTGGAATATCGATATTCATTACATTTCTGAAATCCAAACTTAGGATAAAACTCCAATACACTATCATTTGCAAACAAAAAATATCCGTCGATTTTCTCCTTAAAATCTTGTTCAATTTCTTGCATCAGCTTGCGAATCAAACCTCTGTTTCGGTATTTTGGTTCCGTCATAACTGTTCCTAATTGAATATAATGTTTTCTTTTCTCATCTATTTCAAACTCCATATCATTCACAGAAACATTTGCTATTACCCTGTTATTAAACACAATGGAATATGGATTATACTGTTCTTTCCAGTATCCATTCTGATACCAGTCTTCAAAATCCAAATCAAATGTTTTTTTCGCTAACTCGTTAAAACTATTTCTCAAAGTTTTATTCTCTTTATATGCCTTTACTATCTTAAATTCTTCTTCCATCGTTTTTCCCCATTTCATTATCAGTCAAAATTTCTTTTGTTTCTAGTTGCGATTTTTACCTATTTTTTTAAAATAGCATAGTTTTCAACGAACAACAATCATTCTTTTTTTAAGTTTTTGTAAATTTCACTTTCTTAATTTCAAAATGGAATACATGACTTATACTTTAATAATGACTCTGCATGGTTTAAATATTCTGTCAAAACATAGACAACCTCTGGTTCCTGATAGCGAATTTCCCGTTTTAAGACTGAAAAATCTTTATCATCAATAATCGGATACAATTCTTTTTGAATGGCAATAATCAATTTTAAAACAGATTCCTGTTCATCTGGATGAATGCTTTTTGTCCGAACGAGATAATGTAATTGTTCTAGTTCAGAAAACATATGCCAAAGCGTTAATAGAACCACCTTTAAATCATCATGAAACGGAATACCAGAATTTTTTTTCAAATATCCAATGCATTCTTCATAAATCATATGAAAATAGGTTAAGATCTCACAGGAGACAGAAAGATCGGTATCTCGAATCAATCCTCTTCGGATAATATCCCAATAGCTATTATGCAATCGGAATAATGCCTTTACATTATATTTAAATAGCGCATCTTTTCTCATAGGAAAGAAAAAGCGATTTACGAGAAATACAAGAAATACTGCTGCCTCTAAATATAAAATCCTTAATGTAATCGCTGTTGTCTCATTCATCGTCATAGTCGCCAATGTTAAAGCATAACAAGTAGAAAAAATTGGTTGATACCATGTACCAGGAGTTGCACAGTACATAAGCGATATCATGATAAGTGCAAATACTAACTGCGTTCCAATGTCAGGTAAAAACGGATGTATTAGAAATTCCACACAACATCCAATAAATGTGCCAATTGGACGAGTCTTCATACGGTAACTGCTGTCTTCACAGCTTGGTTGAAGCAGTAAAAATGCATTTAAAGGAATCCAATACGAATGGGTAATTGGCAGAAGATAACTAATTGAACAACTGATTGTCATTACAATCGAAAGTCGCATAGCAAAGCGCATCTCGAAAGACTCGAAAGAAAGTCGAATCCGAATTTGTTCCCAAAATTCTCTCCAGTTAATTTTATTAATCGCTCGTTTCGGTTCAGGATTCACCGTCTGTGTTTCTAAAATTAAAATTATCATATGTAAAAGACTGCGGCAGAAAATACGAATTCTCCCTTCTGGAATGGTCATATGGTTTAAAAGTTCCTGCGCATTCTTAATCCGTTTCTCTTGAAACTTAGACTCCAATTGTATGGCTGTCTCTTTTAAAAATGTTGAAAGATACTGCAATGTATCGATATGCTCCGAATCCAGTTTCACATTCCATTCATAATCTGTAATTAAATAAGAGAAACGTTGTACTAATGTAGCAACCATATCGTAAATCTGATTTTCTTTTGTTCGTATTGAGAAAAAATTCTGGTGGTAAGAGATCCGATGAAAGTTGTAAATTAACTGCTGAAAACGTTGTTCTAATTCATTTCTTCTCTCCGGACAAGTTAGAAGAAAGATTAATTCCGATATCTCAAGTAATGTTTTCTTTAATGTTAATGGCAGATCAGACTGTTTTGAGAAAAACCGAAAATAAATCCAAATCGAAAAAGCTAAAATAAGGACGCAAAACCAGAATATAAAAAGCTCTGTCAAAAGACCAGATATATTTTCTGGCGGCATAAGAGACAAAAATACAAAAAGCATCGCATAGGAAAAATAACCTTTTGGATTAAACTGCGAGCTTCTTGTAAAAACTAAAAGAAACGGAACCAATAGATTCAACAAAATACACCAAAATAAATTTTTAGCACTTAAAAAAGCTAATAGCAGCAAAATACTTCCTATAATTAGAAGTCTTATATACCGAAAAAATGTATTATTATTTTTCTTATATCGAACTTGAAAAAAAACAGTAATAATGGATACAATCATTACATAATGCAGTCCAAAAAATTTATAAACAATCAGAAACGAACCTAAAAAAAATAAAATAACTGGACATGCTCTCTGAATCGAATGAGAAAAATCCTTCAGCCACTGCTTATAATCGTGTGGCATAAATAATTACCTCCTCTCATTAAAAGAGTTTTTCATTTGCTTTTTTGTATACCACGATAATAACAGAGTGCCGTACTTATATACGACACTCTGCCATGCCTAAGTTCTGTATCGTAAATCAAAAACTCCCTCTGCATTTGATCCAGTCTTTTGCAAAGGGAGTGATTGTTACAAGTTAAATATTATTTTCTATCGACCTATTGATCAGTCATCTAATAATGTCTGTGCATATTTTCCTAATTCTGCACTCTTAGCTGCTGCGTCTTCTAGGGATGTACCTTTTACGCCATAGTAGAGTTTGATCTTTGGTTCTGTACCAGATGGACGAACACATAACCATGCATCATCGGTCAAATCATAGTACAATACATTAGAAGATGGGAGACCTGTTGTTGTAACTTCACCTGTAACCATATCCTTCTTTGTATCCAACTTATAATCTCTTGCAGAAACTACTTTATATGGTCCAATTTCGCTTGGTGTGTTGTTACGAAGTGTATCCATGATCTGCTGAATCTTAGCCAGTCCTTCAATACCTTTTAATGTAATGGATTTTACATCATCTTTGTAATAACCATATCTTTCATACATTTCGATCATTGCATCCCATAATGTCATGCCTTTTTGCTTATAGTAAGCAGCAGCTTCACAAAGAGCCATCGTAGCTACAATTGCATCTTTATCTCTTGCATGAGTTCCAATTAAGCAGCCATAGCTTTCTTCAAATCCGAACAAATAAGTACCCTTACCTGATTGTTCAAATCCAAGAATCTGCTGTCCAATGTACTTAAATCCTGTTAATACTTCGATTAACTTCACATTATAATATTTCGCAATGGCATCTGCTAAGTTTGTTGTTACAATTGTTTTAATTAATGCACCATCTTCTGGCAGACCCTGCTGCTCTTTGATCTGACTAATTGTATATTCTGCAAGTAAGCATCCAGACATATTACCTGTTAACGTAATATATTCTCCGCTCTTCGTATCTTTTACATAAACACCTAAACGGTCAGCATCTGGATCGGTTGCAAGTACAAGATCAGCGTCTTTCTCTTTTGCTAATTTTAATGCAAGTTCAAATGCTTCCGCTGCTTCTGGATTTGGATAACTTACAGTTGGGAATTCTCCATCTGGAAGTTCTTGTTCTGGAACTACATATACATTTTCAAATCCAAGTTCTTTCAATACACGTCTTGCAGGAATATTACCTGTTCCATGAAGTGGTGTATAAACGATCTTAATATCTTTTTGCATTGCATCAATTGCTGCCTGATTCTTTACTTGCTTCTTTAATTCAGCAATATAGGCATCATCAATTGCAGCACCAATAATTTCATAAAGACCTGCTTTTTCTGCTTCTTCTTGATCCATTGTCTTCAATGTGCTGAAATCAGTAATTGCCTTTACTTCTTCCATGATACCTTTATCATGTGGTGGCGTAATTTGTGCACCATCTTCCCAGTAAACTTTATATCCATTATACTCTGGTGGATTATGAGAAGCAGTAATGTTAATACCTGCAATACATCCTAACTTTCTTACTGCAAATGATAATTCTGGAGTTGGACGCAATGATTCAAAACGATATGCTTTAATACCATTCGCTGCTAGGCAAAGAGCTGCTTCATTTGCGAACTCTGGTGACATTCTTCTGGAATCAAATGCAATTGCTACTCCTTTTTCCTTTCCTCCTACTTTGGCAATATAATTTGCGAGTCCCTGTGTTGCTTTTCTAACAGTATAGATATTCATACGGTTCAAACCTGCACCGATTACACCTCTTAATCCAGCTGTACCAAATTCTAATTCAGTGTAGAAGCGCTCTTTAATTTCATTTTCATCCTCTGCAATCGCTTTTAACTCTGCCTTTGTTGCATCATCAAAGCAAGGGCTTGTCAGCCATTCTTCGTAAAGTTTTTTGTAATCCATGTTAATTTCCTTCCTCCATTCATAGAATATCTTTATCTCCATTATAACCTATTTTTGAAAAAAATGAAACTATTTTTACGTCAAATTCACCAAGTTTTTACATTCCACTCTTTTATCAAACATATTTCACAAAAAGGTGTTATAATGTACTATAAAAGTCCCGGACAGCAGCTATGAAACAGACCATGTTTACATGGGATGGTTCATAGTTATTGGACGGGCTAACCTGTATGAACAAGTAGAGCGATCGCTCGGATTGTGAATATAGGTGCGATGTCGAGAGTGCATAGCACGGAGACATCCACTTTTTATTATGGTGCTGCCCACAAAGCGGGCATAGAAATTACGAAAAGAAGAAGGGGTGCCTAATGTTCAAATGAGATCATTACATAAACATCAGTTTTTCCATACAAAAGTTCATTATTATATTATTGCCATTATTTATATTTTTTGTTTTCTAGGAGCCGGCCTTACAACGATTCTATTTTCTGGCATTGACAAGTCTTCCCTTGTTATGCTCGGATGTTGCATGATAGTTGGATTATTTCTTTTACTGATCCGATTTCCTGATAATCCTATTTTTCATACTATTATTTTTCTATTTGTCCCGATTGCCGTTTTTTATTTGTCGGAATGGTTTACTCATGCGCCATGGGCAGACGACATGTCTCTTGGCGTCGTAATCTTAAATTTGATTTTTTATTATCTCGTGTTATTTTTCCTATTTTTCTTAACTGGGAAACCACGTCTTTCTTGCTTTTTATTAGCGATATTTGCTTTTTTGGCTGCAATTGCGAATTATTATATTACAATGTTTCGTTCCATCCCAATTTTACCATGGGATTTAAAATCAGTGGGAACTGCATTATCCGTTGCAGATAATTTCACATTCTCTGTAGATTACGACTTTGCCCTTAATATTGGCCGTATTTTACTATTATTTGTAATTATTAGCAAAATAAAAGTTATGAAAAAGTCTTCCAATCCTCACAAAATTCGTCATTTCATCGGACGATTCATTGGAGCAGGACTTTGCGCTGCTTGTTTTACTCTTTATGTTATGTTTTTACACCATGACAATTTATTTTCATGGTTTGATTTGGATAATACGTTATTTACTCCTACTGTTATGTACCGTGAAAATGGTTTGGCAGTCAACTTTATTATTGATTGTAAGTACTTAAAGGTAGAAGTTCCAGAAAATTATAATAAAGAAGAAGCAAAAGAATTATTAGAACAATATGAATCGAATACTTCTGCTCCTTCTGAAAATCGTCCAAATATTATTGTAATCATGAATGAAACATTTTCTGACCCTGCCGTTATGGGAGAATTTCAAACGAATAAAGATTATATGCCATTTGTACATTCGCTGCAAGAGGGAAGTCCAAATGCCATTACTGGCACGCTTCATACTTCCATTGTAGGTGGCAACACTGCCAATTCAGAATTTGAATTTTTAACAGGACATACTCTTGCCTTTCTTCCAACTGGCTCGGTTGCCTATCAGCAATACATACATTCCGAAATTCCAAATCTCGTACAGACATTAAATGAGAATACCTATGAGAGTTATGGAATTCATCCTTATCGTGCAGCTGGCTGGAATCGTCAGACTGTTTATTCATTGCTTGGTTTCCAACACAGTATGTTTCTGGATGATTTTGAAAATGCACCTCTCCTGCGTGAGTATGTGAGTGACCAAGCCTGTGTAGATACGTTAATTGACTTATATGAAGAAAAGGATGAAAATCCACTCTTTTTATTCAATGTCACAATGCAAAATCATGGCTGGTATGAAGATGCCTATGAAAATTTTGATGAACAAATTCAATTAACTGAATTAGAAGATGAGGAGTTGAACCGTTATCTTTCCCTCCTTTATGAATCCGATCAAGCATTTAAAAATTTAACAGAATATTTTTCTAATGCAGAGGAAGATACAATTATTGTGATGTTCGGAGATCACCAACCAAATAATTACTTGATTTCTTCTATTTGTGAGCAAAATGGATTGGATTTATCCAATCTTTCCACAGAGGATTTATTGAAACGATATACGGTTCCTTACGTTATTTGGGCAAATTTTGAACTTCCTGATATTACGATTCCAGATATTAGTATTAACTATTTAAGTAGTGTTGTAATGGATCTGGCAGGAATTCCAAAAAGTGCTTATCAAAACTTTTTATCCGAATTACGGACAGAGTATCCTGTCATAAGTGGTATGTGCTGGCAGGATTCCAATGGGATTTACCATACATGGGATGAAGAGACAATTCCTGATGGAATTTTACAGTATCAAAAATTGCAATACTACGAGCTATTTGACTCCGTAGAAAATGAATCATAAGCCCCCTCTATTGTTTTACAATATTTTGAGAAAGGCTGCCCGAATGGATTTCTGTTCGGCAGCTTTTTTCAATTTTTCTAAGTTTTTATCTGGAATCCATACTTTATTTGTATTATAATAGAAATTCATCTGTTTCCAATATTTTTCTGGATATAAAAACATTGCATGTAATACTTTCATTTCATCCTTGGAAATCGGCAAAATTCGATTATAATCCTCTAATAAAATACTTCCTAATTCTACATCCCAATTATGTTTTTCCAATACCTTTCTCATAAAATAGTATAAATCCATTAACTGAATTCCCATATAAAACTTTTGGAAGTTAACAACTGCAATTCGACTCCCCTTTATTAAAATATTATGTTGGTGGTAACTGCCATGGCAAATCTGCTTTTGTTTTCGTGCATCTGTATAAAGTTTTTGATAATTAGAATGGATTAATTGTTCTGTTGCTTCCTCTGCCTGTGCAAACATTTCATCAAAACTTTCTACAATACAAAGTTCAAATGCTGTTTTTTTCTTTTTATTTCGGATAAAGCTACGTACTCGACGCAATTCTCGGTTATGTTTTTCGTATTCTTCCAACAGAGAATTGTGAATTTCGGTTGAATGAGATAACTCTCCTCTCTCTTTTCGCTTGTTCTCTGCTTCATCAGCAGAAATAACATCCACATGTCGAAGTAACATATGTAATTTTGCCAGCGTTCTCACTGCCATTTCCAATTCACTCCGACTATTCACATTGCATTCTGTATAATCATACCACTTTTTTAACACATACCGAATTCCTTCTTTATTTTCTGCATAAGTTTTACCATTCTTGTCCCTAATGCAGACGTCCACACTCATTCCGCCTTTGTCTAACAGAAAATTTAATACTCTGCTTTCCTCTTCCATACGCTGTATTGATCCCATGTATTCTTGAAGAATCATCAAGCCCTGATTTGTCTCACACAATAATGCTCCTCTTCCTTTTCGAGTACTTCTCACTTCTACGTCATATTGTTCCAGCACTGACTTGCCCCAGTCATTCATATACGCCCTCCTATTTTCGTTTTCCTTTTATCCGCTGACAGCTAATCTATACTTATGCCCTGCCCAATTCAAATATGCAGAAAAACCTCTTTACAATCTATAGGAACTCGTATATACTTAAAGATAAATGCGAATTTGCCTCTTACGGTAATCCTGCATCAAAGATAATGTAACGTTTTTATACAAAATTGAATTATCAAAACGTTACTTTACCTGCATAATAGGAAGTTTTTTCCTAAATAAATTTTAAAACAAAGGGTGGAATAATATGTCATTATTAGAACAATGGAGACAGGAAGCTTATAATGAGCAGGCAAGTGAAAAACAATACCAAATGTTCTGGGCGAATTACTTCCAGTTAGAAAAAGGATTTTATGAATCCTTACTTTCCACAGACGAAGTTGTAACTGGTACAATTCCAACACTTGCAAAAAAATATAACGTAGATACAATGATTATGGTTGGTATTTTAGACGGTATCAACGATAGTTTAAAAACTCCAAATCCAATTGAAACAATGGATGAAACAACAGAACTAAGTCTTGATTATGATAAGGAAAAATTATATTATAATATGGTAGAAGCCCGTGCAGAATGGTTATACACCCTTCCTCAATGGGACAGCCTACTTTCCCCAGAGCGCAGAAAAGAATTATATAAAGAACAAAAAAGCTCTACCACTATTGTAAAGCCAAAGAAAATTGGCCGTAATGATCCATGTCCATGTGGAAGCGGAAAGAAATATAAAAAATGTTGTGGAAGAAATGTGTAAACTTGCCAACAGCAAAACAATCCTACCGTGGATTATCACAATAACAATCGAGTAAGCTCATTTCTACTTAATTACAAAAACCGCCAGAATACTTGATTAAGTATCTGACGGTTTTTCATTAAACAGTTTCTTTTTTAAATATAATCCATTTACTGAATACATAATTGGATATTACTACAATACCCTGTGCTAGTGTCTTTGCCATAAATTCTCCTACTGGCAGATTGTTTACAACCCAATCTTCCATATGAAGCAAATCCATACAGACAAACATTGTTCCCATATCAAATCCGAAAGAAAGAATTCGACATCCAACAAATAATATAATTTCTCGAATAATAGCTATGAATCCTGTTTTTTTGCTTTCAAATACCCAAATTCGATTGGTGAGATAGGCAAATGCTACTGCAAATACCCAAGCAAATACATTTGCAATGGACCAATCCAAACCAAGTATACTCGTGCAGCTAAAATAAACAACATAATTTACTATTGTAGTTAAAATTCCAAATACAAGATATAAAATCACTTCTCGGTTTTTCCATAATTGCTTTAACTTATCCATCCTCATTTGCACTCCATCATCATCGCTGCTATCGATCCCATTTATCACAAAGCGATTGTATTTGATCTGCAAAACGTGCCAAATCTTTGTTTGCACCGCCTTCATTGTGGCGAATAACAATCAATAGCCGCTGACCAGCTGCTAACAATCGTTCAAATACTGCATTGGCATGTTTCCTGCTGCTCTTCTTCTCCGCATATACTTTATTTCCAGTTTCCACACATGTATTCATTAAAAGATCATAACTGTCACCACTGTATGGAGCATTTACCCGAAATCCGTACTCATTCTCCAAACATCTAGCAAAACTGTCACATACCTCATCTTCTCCATGCACAATAAAAACTCGCTGCGGCTTCTTTTTCAATGCCGTGATCCATTGGATTAATCCTTCTTTATCGGCATGTCCACTTACTCCGTCTAATTTCTCAATTCTAGCCCTGATTTGTATCGTTTCCCCAAATAGCCTGATTTCTGGAATTCCATCTAAAATCGCTCTTCCAGGACTTCCAATCGCCTGATAACCTGCGAATACAATCGTACATTCTTCTCTCCACAGATTATGTTTTAAGTGATGACGGACACGTCCTGCATCACACATACCTGATGCTGAAATAATTACTTTTGGCTTTTCATCAAAGTTAATGGCCTTTGACTCTTCACTTGTAACAGATAGCCGTAATCCTGGAAATCGAATTGGATTAATTCCTTCCCGAATTAATTCCATTGCCTCCTCATCAAAACATTCGTGATAATTTTTATTAAATACATTCGTAGCTTCTACCGCCAATGGACTATCTACCCAAACTTCAAAGTTAGGAAATTCTGGCAGCAAATTGTCCTGCTTGATTTGACGAATAAAATAAAGCATCTCCTGCGTTCTGCCAACTGCAAAACAAGGAACAACTACATTTCCTCCTTTTTGGAATGTATCTCGAATAATTGTTACAAGCTGCTTAATATAATCTCCAACTTCCTCATGATAACGATCTCCATAAGTCGATTCCATAATCACATAATCTGCCTCTTCTAAATATTGAGGATCTTTAATCAATGGCTGATTTTTATTTCCAATATCTCCAGAGAAAATTAGCTTTTTCTCTCCCTCTTCTTCCTGAAGCCAAACTTCAATACTCGCTGACCCAAGCAAATGTCCTACATCTGTAAATCGAATATGGATTCCGTCCGATACTGAAATCATTTCATTATAATTACATGGAACAAAAAGTGTCTGCACCCCTATTGCATCTTCCATTGTATAAAGGGGCTCCACCAATTCCGCTCCACTTCGTTTTCCTTTTCGGTTTTTCCACTCTGCCTCCATTTCTTGAATATGGGCACTATCCCGCAGCATAATATCACATAAATCGGTCGTAGCCGATGTTGTAAAAATAGATCCTCGAAATCCTCTCTGATACAACAATGGCAATAATCCTGAATGATCGATATGTGCATGAGTTAAAAATACATAATCCACTTCCGATTCCGAAATCGGCAGCTTTGCATTTATATACGTATCTCTTCCTTGCTCCATTCCATAATCAATTAAAATGTTTTTTCCACACGCCTGTAAAAAATGGCAGCTTCCTGTTACTTCATGTGCTGCTCCAATAAATGTAAGTTTCAAGTAATCACTTCCTTTTTTTAATATAAAAACCTCTTTTTGGTATCCAAACAAAGTATTACATATCAGAATCGATTTGCAATTTTTCTGTTTTGCCAAAAAGAGGCTATCATTATGGTATTCTTTTCTTTTTATTAGAGTTTTATAATACGTTCTACTGCTTCAACCGTATTTTCATAATTGCCAAATGCTGTCAGACGGAAGTAACCTTCTCCACTTGGTCCAAATCCAGAACCAGGTGTTCCAACTACATTTGCATTTTCTAATAAGTAATCAAAGAATTCCCAGGATGTCATTTGATTTGGTGTCTTTAACCAAATATATGGTGCATTCACACCACCGTATACTTCATATCCTGCCTTCTTTAATCCTTCCAAAATTACTTTCGCATTATTCATATAATAAGCAACTTGTTGTTTTAACTGTGCTTTGCCTGCCTCGGAATAAACTGCTTCACCTGCACGCTGAATAATATATGGAGCACCATTGTATTTTGTTCCATGACGTCTTGCCCAAAGAGAATGTAATGTTACTCCATTACTCTTAATGTCTTTTGGAACTACTGCGTAACCCAGACGTGTTCCTGTAAATCCAGCATTTTTCGAAAAACTCTTTAACTCAATCGCACAAGTTCTAGCGCCTTCACACTCATAAATGGTATGAGGTACATTTTCTTCTGAAATATAAGCTTCATAAGCAGCATCATAAATAATAATGGCTCCAATTTTATTCGCATAATCGACCCATGCCTGCAACTGTTCCTTTGTAACCATGGAACCAGTTGGATTATTCGGAAAACAAAGATAAATCAAATCTGGATTTTCTGTTGGAAATTCTGGTGCAAAATGATTATCTGCCGTGCATGGCATATAAATAACATCACTCCAGCGCTCTGTAGCAGGGTCATAGCTTCCAGTTCTGCCAGCCATAACATTGCTGTCTACATAGACTGGATAAACTGGATCACATACTGCAATTTTATTATCAATACTAAAAATCTCCTGAATGTTCGCAGAATCAGACTTTGCCCCATCGCTAACAAAAATCTCATCTGCCTGAATATCACAGCCTCTTGCCTCATAATCATTTTTTTGAATCGTAGTTCTCAAAAATTCATAGCCCAAATCTGGAGCATATCCATGAAATGTTTCTGCTTTTCCCATTTCATCCACTGCTTTATGAAGACTTTCAATAATTGCTGGTGCCAATGGCTGTGTTACATCACCGATTCCAAGACGAATAATCTTTTTATCTGGATTTGCATTCGTGAATTCATTTACTTTTTTTGCAATTGTTGAAAATAAATAACTACCTGGAAGTTTTAAGTAATTATCATTAATTTTAAACATAATGGTTCTCCTCCCTAAAATATCACTTTCTAATTAGAAAGGATATCTTTCATTCTATATTATAATACAAGGCCTAAAACAGATTTTCCCTTGTATTTTATACTATAATTGTGGTGGTTCCTGATTGTAGTCCAGCTTCTTTGTACAAGTAATCGCCAAAGCACCTGGTCCAATATGGCAGGCAACACTGAGCGAAAGATGATCTACTAAAATATCTTGACCTGGAAATTGCTCTTCTACTTCTTTCTTAAATTCTTCTGCCCCTGCTAGATTCTGCGTATGAATCACTGAAAACCAATACGAATTACCTGATAAATCACCACCTAGACGATCCACAATATCTTTTTTTACAGCTTCCAGCATCATCATTTTCGCTTGCTTGATGGTACGTGCTTTTGCATATGCATCCAACTTATCCCCTTGAATTTGAAGAACAGGCTTTAGCCTCAGAATTGTACCAAGTGCAGCTGCCGCTGGAGTAATTCGTCCACCTTTTTTTAAATATTTCAGCGTATCCAATGTAATATAGATCGTCGAGTCATGGCATGTCTGCTCTAATATCTTCTTGATTTGAGCAGCACTCCATCCTCTTTTCGCCAACTCTACAGCATCAATCGCAGATTGTGCCAACGTGGAAGAAATTCGTTTATTATTTACTACAAATACTCTATTTCTATATGGCTTATCATCGGAAAGCATAATCGCTGTTTGACAAGAGCCTGATAAACCACTTGACATTGGAATATGCACAATTTCATCGTATTCTTTTAACAGATTGTCCCACATCCCCATAATACTTTCTGGAGATGGCTGAGAAGTCATAATATCGGCTCCTTCTCCCTGAAGTTTATAAAATTGTTCCTGTGTTAGATTAATACCATCTAAATAAGTCTTATCATTAATATGAAACGGCATCGGCAAGAAAAAAAATCCAAGTGATTCTGCTTTCTCTTTTGTGAAACCGCAATTACTATCTGTAATTACTGCAACTTTTCCCATGAAACCCTCCTGCAATATCTCAGTGTATTGTTATATAGACTATTATTAGTTTATCACACTGCCTATAAAAAAGCAAATCTTTCTTTTCTTCTTCTCATTAACAGAAATTGTTAAGATCTTTCATTAAGACTTCTACTTATAGATCATTTTATCTCATAGGATCGTTACTTTATCGTTTTAACGTAAGATAGTGTTTTCTACGAGGTAACAAAAAGAGAGACCGACAAGCGATTTCTCTACCATCGGTCTCTCTAAGTATTTTTATTTTTTAATTAAACGAATTTCAATTGCTTCCAGTCTCAAATTTTTGCCTGTCGTTCCTGACACTGCATCATCTTTTACCCAGTTCTTCCATCCTTCGTTTTGTACATGCGTACGATATTCTACACTATACTTCTGTGCTAACTCTCCTGTCAAGCGAATCTTAATTGCTTCCAGTCTCAGGCTTCTGCCCTTTGTTCCTGATATCGCATCGTCTGCCACATAAGCTTGCCAGCCTTCATTCTGTACATGGGAAGAATATTCTATACTGCCGTTTAATCCATCTCCATTTACACTAATCTGGATCGCTTCTAATCTCAGGCTCTTACCCTTTGTTCCTGACATTACTCCGCCTGTAACATAAGTTTGCCAGCCTTCATTTTGTACATGCGTACGATAACTGATCGTTGGATTCGCTTCTTTCTTATTCGTCAAATAAGCATTTTGAGTACTTCCAGGAGCTGCACCGCCTTTTTCTACGAAACGGATTTCAATTGCCTCTAATCGTTTGGATAATCCAGCTGATCCAGACTTTCCATCATTCATAGCCCAACCGAGCCATCCTTTATCCTGAATATGAGTACGATAATAAATATCATATTGTTCTGCAATAGCTCCAGTCAAACGAATTTGAATTGCCTCTAATCTCAACGATTTGCCTGTGGTTCCCGACATTACATCATCACTTACATAGGACTGCCAACCCAAATTCTGTACATGGGTACGATATTCTACTCCTCCATCCATGGAATCATCCAGACGAATCTTAATTCCTTCCAATCTTAAGCTCTGGCTCTTAGTTCCTGACATTGCTCCATCGCTTACATAAGACTGCCAACCCAGATTTTGTACATGAGTGGAATAACTGATTTTGGATGTTTCTATCGGTTGTTCTGATGTATCACCAAAGAAGATATAGGTACCTCCTGCTTCTGCCGCAGGTACTTGAATAGAAATTGTATTATTTTTTACAGTAGTGATATTTCCATCATCTGTATACAGATTGCCCGTGATTGTCTTTACATCCGTTGGAAGTGTAATCGTTACATCCTGTGCTTCTTCTGAAATATTTAATGCAGTAATCAGATGCTGTCCATCCAAACTTCTGTCAAATACCAATACTCCATTTTCTTCATCCACGAACAGAGCAGTACGATCCCCTTCTGCCAAAATTTCACTATATGCCTGACGAATTCCAAGCATAGTCTTATAATGTGTCAGCATATCATTACTATCATTGGCAATATTCCAATCCAGATCATAACGATTTGTCTGATAAGGATAATTATTTGCTCCTGTCTGTCCCAGCTCTTCTCCATAATAGATGATCGGCTGTCCCTTTGCTGTAATTTGCATAGAAGCGGCTACCTTCATCAAATCTCTTGCTTTTTCTTCTGGAATTCCTTTACTATTAATCATGGAGTACAGCAAACCATCTTCGTCATGACTGCTAAGAAAACTTCCAAGCGTAGCATCACTGCTCAAAGCTGCATTTCTTTTTTCTAAGAAAGTTTCTACTTTTTGAAGATTACCAGTTGCTAAATCCAGTCCAGTATCATTAAAATCGAAGTCCAACAGCGCATCCATTTGTCCATTTTTCAATTGCCCACCATCAAACGAATAACCTGCACCAGAATATTCTCCAATCATTTTAAACTCTGGATTCACTTCCGTCAAAGCATTTTTAAATGCCTGCCATGTCGTATTATCTACATGTTTCACTGTATCCACACGGAAATAGTCAATATCAAACTCACTAACCCATGCGGTTTGCCAATCCACAAGCTGTTCTCTCACTTCTGGATTCTCGGTATAAAAGTCAGGCAATCCTGATAAACTATCTTTTACCTCATCTCCAGGTACCGTTGTTTCACTATTACGCAGCATATCTCCAAAAATATCTTCCGTTCCATAACCTGCATGATTCAAAACTACGTCTACCATAATTTTCATATCTCTTGCATGAGCTTCTTCAATTAATGTCTGAAATTCTTCTTCTGTTCCTAAATGGCTGTCCAATGTAGTAAAGTCATCCGCCCAATAACCATGATATCCTACTGTCTGAGGAACATCTGGATTATCTGTATTCTGTGGGTTAGAAATGTTCTCTACAATTGGAGTAATCCAAATCGTATTAACTCCCAAATCTTCTAAGTAATCTAACTTTTCCGTTACACCTGCAAAATCTCCACCATGATACATACCAGGATTTTCTGGATCATAGTTTTCCCCATTATTCGATGTATTGCCATCAAAGAATCGATCGGTTAACATAAAGTAAATGATTGCATCATCCCAATCGCTTTCTCCATCTTTGACAGTAAGTTCTGTTTCCGTACGATATTGATTGCCATATTGATCTTTTACACAAACTGGAATCGTATAATTGCCTGGTTCCAGCGTATCTGGCACAGACAGCGTAATTGCATTTAATTCTGGGCTAATTGTCAGTTCTTCCTTACCGCCAATTGCTGAAGTATCTGCGGTAATCGATGCCACTTCCATTCCCTCTGCTTGTGGCGTTACTACCTTCAACACCGTATTTTCCGCACAAGTAATGGTCGCCGGAGTTAGCGATGCAGAAGCTTCTCCTTCAAACTTCTGATAAGAATATACCGAATAAGTAATGCCATCCTGTTCCGTTGTTACTTCATTATAAACATCAATCAAACTTTCTCCATCTACAAGATAGCGATATTTATGTTCTCCTTCCGTAAGACCCGTTAAGGAATATATAAACCTTCCCGTCTCCTCATCATAACTCATTGGATAAGAATTTCCATCCACTTCTACTTCTACTTTACCTTCTAATTCTTCCAATGTACCATTAAGGAAATGCTCATCGTTTCGATAATAAAAATGAATTTGATTTTCTTCTCCATCTAATTCATAACCACTATTGTAAGGATAAACATACTGTACCCCCTGATCTTGCACAAAAACAGCACGTACTACATCTTGATCCAGTGGAATTACTATATTGTGATCCCCGCCGTCTTTGTTCTGGAATGGATTATCCTGTGGTCCTTTTCTCATAACAAAAGACAATGAACTAGTTGTAGATTTCACTGGAATATCAAATACTTGCTTATCACCCTGTTTTGTCATATCAATTTGCACATCAGAACCATATCCACTATTCCAAGTATAAATATTCCAGCCGTCATAATCTCCTTCTGGTCTTATATACTCCACAATAACATGACGATCTCTGGCTTCTTGAATTTCTGGAAGTTCGGTATAGGCAGTACTGTCATCTGCAATAATATAAATTGTAACTTCTTCTGCCTTATTTTTGTTTTCATAATTAACGGTAGCACTCTGCCAATCCCAAGCTCCTTTACTTCTAGGAATAATTCCCAAATTTGTATAGGAAAGAACACAAGTAGCTTTCAGCCAAGTATTTCCATCTTCTAACACAACACTCTCTTGAAATTCTCTTCCTGCACTGGCACCTTCGCCACCATTTTCCCAAATCCATAAATCGGTAGAATCTACGCTATTATGGATGCTATCATAATAATAAATGGTATAAGTATATTGATTTTCTACAATATCCAGCACGAAAGAAGCCGTACTATCTTCTGCCGTCATGACAAGAACAATGCGGTCTGCTGCGTAGGATTCCTCCACGGTTAGTGTATAACCATCCAATGTTAATCCTTCTTGTTCTTGTTTCAGCTGATATGTTACCAGAGCTTTACGTCCTTCTGGGTTGGCTGAATCATAATAAGTACCATATTCTGGAAGTTGTATTGTTTTTCCTTTTGCGATTGTATCTGTGTCGTCCGCTAATCCAGTCACTAGTAAGCTACTGTTTCCGTTTTTCTGCTCTGGATTTAGCGGATCTGTCACCCAGTTACCATCTTCAATAAATTTGTATTCATAGCTTCCAGCTGTTAGAGACTTTGTAATGCTCCAATACCCTGTTTCTTCATCCAACTCCATTCGATCCGCATCTTGAGCCCATCCATTCATACTTCCTGACAAATATACATTCTCTGCCTGAGGTGCATAATAATGAAAATGAACTCCTTCCGCCGTGATCTCTGGACTTATCACATTGGAATCTTTTTGAATCCCTTCTGTCGTTTTGCCAGACTCAGCCTGACCAGATTCCAGATTCCCCGCCTGAGTCAGCAACAGCGGGGTAGAAAGCATTGCAATAAGTATAAAAAAACTAATGAGCCATGATACCACTTGTTTTTTCTTATTGTGCCTCTTCCAATTCTTCATCCGAACTTTTCCCTCCTTTTTATTCACTCCGTTCTCATCTCAGAAATGAAATGGCAATTGATATTATAACAATTGCCATTACCTTTCCAAAATCTAACACTTTTTATTATAACATAAAATTTTTGTTAGAAATATATAAATTTTCATAGAAATATACCAAAATTATCTCTTTAATAGAAATTCTTTAACTACAATCATTCAACTTTATCTGATATTTTCAGTAAACAATTTTAAAAAAGATATATCTACTGCAGACATATCTTTTCTCCTATTCTCATATCTTATAATAAATTTATATCGGGAGTATGCCATGAGTTCCCAAACAAAAATCTTTGTTTTTAAAATGCGAGAGATTATTTATACCCTTATCTTTGCCGCTCTGGCAATTCTGTTAATTGTTCTGCTTGTTTTTATGTTTCTTCCAAAAAAAGGAACTGAGACTGCCGAGGAAACTGGAACTTACATACCTGGTGTCTATACTGCTTCCATCCTATTGAACAATCAAGCCTTAGATGTTCAAGTATCTGTAGATGCAGATCATATTAATTCTGTAGATTTTGTTAATTTAAATGAATCCATTGCAACGATGTATCCACTCATGGAAACAGTTATGAGTAATATTCAGACACAAGTGCTTCAAAAGCAGTCCATTGATGGAGTTACATACGAAAACGACACCCAGTATACTTCGATTGTATTGCTGGATGCCGTTGAAGAAGCCTTAAATAAAGCTCGTGTAAATCCAGAAACAGAGGTTTCCGAGCCATAATACGAAACTATGGGAATAGTGGATGCACCATCGTTTCTATATTAAATCTGAATTTTTTCCAATTCCTCCATCCAAAGTCTGCTGCTTGCATCACTTGGCATACGTAAATCTCCTCTTGGAGAAACAGCAGCAGAACCTACCTTTGGACCATCTGGCAGGCAGGAACGTTTGAATTGCTGCATAAAATAGCGGCGGTAAAACACCTTCATCCATTTTAGAATAGTTGTTTTATCATAAGTTCCCTCAAATGCTTTACAAGCCATATAGAAAATTTTCCCTGGTTCATATCCAAAACGAAGCACATAGTACAATACAAAGTCGTGCAGCTCATATGGCCCTACAATATCTTCTGTCTTCTGAGCGATTTTTCCATCCTCTGGAGGCAGAAGTTCTGGGCTTACTGGTGTATCCAACACATCATATAACACATCACTAATTTCTTTATCTTCACATTCATCCGCATAATAACGTACTAAATGCCGCACTAATGTCTTTGGTACCGATGCATTTACTCCATACATGGACATATGATCTCCATTATAAGTTGCCCATCCAAGTGCCAGTTCTGACATATCTCCTGTACCAATTACAAGCCCTCCAAACTGATTGGCAATATCCATCAGTACTTGTGTCCGCTCTCTTGCCTGACAATTCTCATAGGTAACGTCTTTCACTTCTGGATCATGTTGAATATCCTGAAAATGTTGATTGACCGCATTCTTAATATCCACTTCAATTAGCGTTGCACCTAATTTTTTCGTAAGCTGACATGCATTTGTATAAGTTCGATCCGTTGTTCCAAAGCACGGCATCGTAACTGCAATAATTCCCTCTCTGGATAACCCTAACAAATCAAACGCCTTTGTCATAACAAGCAATGCTAATGTAGAATCCAATCCGCCAGAAATTCCAACGACTGCCTTTTTACTATGCGTATGCTCCAAACGTTTTTTCAATCCCATAGCCTGAATTGCTAAAATCTCCTCACAACGCTCGGTTCGATCTTTTTCATTATTTGGCACAAATGGAGCAGGATCAATAAAACGGCGGAGTTGGGTCTCTTCTAGTTCTAAATGAAATGGAATTACTTCATAATCATTATGATAACTGTCTAAATCAAAACTCTCCATTCTGCGGCGTTCGCTGCGTAAACGTTCCAAATCCAAATCTGCGGTTATCATTCCATGCCCTAAACGTTTTGATTCTGCCAGAATGGTTCCATTTTCACAGATCAGATTATGTCCGCTAAAGACCAAATCCTGTGTAGATTCTCCCTCTCCTGCATTCGCATAAATATAACTACAGATCAAGCGTGCAGACTGACCATTAATCAAATTGCGGCGATATGCAGCTTTTCCAGTTATCTCATCACTTGCAGAGCAATTTACAATTACTGTAGCACCAGCCATTGCATGACGAATGCTTGGAGGATTTGGCATCCACACATCTTCACAAATTTCTGCGGCAATTTTTAATCCCGGAATGGAAACACAATCAAACAACAGATTGGTTCCCATTGGTGCATCGCATCCCCTGCCCATTCTATCTCTAATTTGAATCCAGATTGGAAGTTCATTTCCCTCTGCAAAATGACGTTTCTCATAAAATTCGGAATAATTCGGAATAAACCGTTTTGGAACAAGTCCAAGCAAAGAACCATTTGCAATTACCGCTGCCACATTATAAAGACGATGATCCAATTCAAATGGCAGTCCAATCACAATAATCATATCTTTATCCACAGTATATTCCATTAAATCAAATAATTGCTCTTTTGCTTTTTCTAATAAAGAAGTCTGCAAAAATAAATCTCCACAAGTATACCCTGTAATCGCTAACTCAGGAAATACTAATATTTTTACCTTATTGGCTGCCGCTTCATCTATATATTTCATAATTTGTTCCGTATTATACAGTGGATCGGCAACCTGAATCTTGGGTGTTACTGCCGCAGCACGGATAAAATAACCATTCATATCTTCCCGTTTTTCCTTTCTCTTTTCTTTTTCGATCGTTTTCTTTTAAAGGAAGAATCACTTACTGCAAAATTTTTTTAATAGAATGTCTTTTTTATTATCCTCTGGATGCTCCAATACATAATCTAACATTTTATTTAACAATTCTCCGATCTGCTTTCCTGGTAAAATTCCCATTTGAATAAGATCTTGCCCGTTTACATCCAGCTGTTTTAAGGTAATACATTCTTGATCCGCAATAATTTCCTTATATAATTTCTTTATTTCAATTATATCTTCCAATCGTTCTTTTTGCTTATAACTGGACTTTGCCATCGTATCGGCACGCATTACTTCTAGTAAATCTTCAAACAACTCTTCCCCAATTTTATTCATACATCTGCGAATTATTTTTTTGTCCCTGCGCAAATGATAGGTATGATATCGAACAAGACGACTCACTTTATCTATCGTATCATTGTCAAATTTTAACCTGCGTAGAATCTTTTTCGCCTGTACTGCACTTTCTTCTGCATGACCATAAAAATGATCTTGTTCATCCATTCTATGTGTTTGAAGTTTTCCAATATCATGCAGCAATGCAGTCCAGCGCAATACTTTCGTTGCTCGAATTTGCTCCAACATCGCAATCGTATGGTTTCCTACTGTATAGCAATGATAAGGATTATTTTGCTGTAAAGGCATAATTGCATCTAATTCAGGCAATACGACGGCTGTAACTCCCAGTTCATAAGCCGTTCGAATTTGTTCTGGATGGGAAGAAACCAATAATTTTGTCAATTCTACTTGAATTCGCTCCTGGCTTACCTTAGACAAATTTCCTGCTAATAAACGGATTCCCTGTTGTGTCTGTTCGTCAATTGCAAATCCCAGCTGAGAAGCGAAACGAATTGCACGCAAAATACGCAGTGCATCTTCTGTAAACCGTTCTACTGCATCGCCAACGCAGCGAATAATTCCTGCTTTTAAATCGCTTTGACCTCCAAATAAATCTACCATTCCCGTTTTGGGATTATATGCCATTGCATTAATTGTAAAATCTCTTCGCTTTAAATCTTCTTCTAAGTTTGAAGTAAACTGTACTGAACTTGGATGGCGTGCATCCTCATATTTTCCATCAATCCGATATGTCGTTACTTCAAATCCCTCTTTTTCCAGCATAACCGTAACCGTTCCATGTTGAATTCCCGTATCAATGGTACGCCGAAATATTTTTTTTACCTGAAATGGAGAAGCGGAGGTGGTAATATCCCAGTCCTCCGGCTCTCTCTTCAATAAAGCATCTCTCACACATCCGCCTACAATATAGGCTTCATGTCCTGCCTGCTCTAATTTTTTTATAATATATGTTACCCTTTCTGGCACACAAATATCCATTCAATCCTCCTGTTACAGTCAGGTTTTTGACCAGTTGATAGTTTGATCCACTACTAGTTTAGTGGTCTTGATTCTACATTCCAGCGACTACAAAATTCTGCTGCATAGGTTCCTGGATTACAATAAATAACAAAAGTTGGACAATAATTAAATGCTCCCTCTCCGATTAACCTCACACTATCTGGAACTACCACTTCCGTTAATGAACTGCATCCATAGAATGCATTCGTACCAACTGTAATCACTCCTTCTGGAATCACAATCCTGCTCACTGCTGTATTACCCTGGAATGCCCCATCCGCAATAAATTGTACTGGAGCTCCATTGATTTGTTGTGGTATTGATACTGCTCCTCCTACACTCTTGGCATCCGTTAAAGTAGCAGTGCCGTTTTGAATCTGATAACTAATTCCATTTTGAACTACAACGGAATCCCCAACTGATTCAGACGGTGTCGTGCTAATAGACTCTTCTGTCGTTTGTGGTGTTGTTTCTTCTGTACTTGCAGATTCTTCTGTTGTACTTATAGGTTCTTCTGTTGTCTCTTCTGTCGTTTGTGGTGTTGTTCCTTCTGTACTTGCGGATTCTTCTTTTGTAATCTCCAATGTTTCTTTAGAACTATTTGCTACACTGCCTGCCGTTGAAGAAGATGTCACTATTCCATTTACAGATTCTGAGCGATTGTCATTTCTCATAAGCTTAAATGCAACAATTAACATAATAATCAACACAATCGCAAGACAGCCAATTAATATAAATAATACTGCCTTCTGAACAGAACCTTTCCCGATACCTTCCTCGTCTTCCTCATCGTCTTCATCCTGATCTGGATCGGGTCCTTGCACAAGGTATGGCTCTTCCTCTTCCTCATTCAAGTGATCTTCTACTGATTCTTTCCGACGTTGTTTCTTTTTCAAAACTTTCTCAGATTGTTCAGTATTCTCTTCTGGAAGACCCTCTACTCCATTCCATACATCAACGGTATCGGCCCAGGAAAAACTGTCATCCATTGGATTAAGCAGGCTCTCTCCACAGACTTTACACACACGTGCATGGTCTTCGTTCTCAGTTCCACAATTTGGGCACTTCACTTTTCCTTCCTCCTCAATATTCTATTCATTAAGCTTTCTGTGACTACTTAGCTATACCATCTACCAAATAATTACAATTTAATAAGCTTTTCCCCAGTATACCATACTTTTAGCAGGTTTTCCACAACATACACAAACATTTGACAAATCTTCTTGCTCAAATGGCATACAACGAGAGGTTGCCGTTGTTTCTTCTTTAATTTTAATTTCACATGCTTCATCGCCGCACCACATCGCTTTTACAAATCCTGGCTTATTTGCAATAATATCTTTAAATTCTTCATAACTGCGTGCTTCATAAGTATGTGCATCTCTATGTGCTCTTGCACGTTCCAGCATCTCTTTTTGCATTGTCTCTAAAACTTCTGCTACCTTTCCAGATAATTCGGAAAGATCTGCGACAATCTTTTCTCTTGTATCACGGCGTACAATCACTGCATGTCCTGCTTCGATATCTTTTGGACCAATTTCAATACGAACTGGAATACCACGCATTTCCTGTTCTGCAAATTTAAATCCTGGTCCTTTATCGCTGTCATCCAATTTTACACGGAACTGATGTTCCAACTCATTTTTCAGCTCATTGGCTTTTTCCAATACACCTGGTTTATGCTGTGCAATCGGAATAATCATCACCTGTGTTGGAGCAATTCTTGGAGGAAGAACTAATCCGCTGTCATCTCCATGTACCATAATGATTCCGCCAATCATACGTGTGCTGACACCCCAAGAAGTCTGATGAACATATTTTAATTTATTATCTTTATCTGTAAACTGAATTCCAAATGCTTTTGCAAATCCATCTCCAAAATTATGGCTTGTTCCAGACTGCAATGCCTTTCCATCATGCATTAAAGCTTCAATGGTATAAGTAGATTCCGCTCCAGCAAACTTTTCTTTGTCTGTTTTCCGTCCCTTAATAACTGGAATTGCCAATACTTCTTCGCAAAATCTCGCATATTCATTCAACATCAACTTCGTTCTTTCTTCTGCTTCTTCCGCAGTTGCGTGAGCGGTATGTCCTTCTTGCCATAAGAACTCACGGGAACGTAAAAATGGTCTCGTTTCTTTTTCCCAACGTACAACCGAACACCATTGATTATATACTTTTGGCAAATCTCGATACGATTGGATATCCTTCGCATAAAAATCACAGAATAATGTTTCTGATGTAGGACGTACACATAAGCGTTCCTGCAATGGATTCAGTCCTCCATAAGTCACCCATGCCACTTCTGGAGCAAACCCTTCTACATGATCCTTTTCTTTTTGTAATAAACTTTCTGGAATAAACATTGGCATATAAACGTTTTCCACACCAACTGCTTTAAAACGAGCGTCCAATTCTTTCTGAATATTTTCCCAAATGGCATATCCAGCTGGCTTAATAACCATACATCCTTTTACACTGGAATAATCAATTAATTCTGCCTTTTTTACAACATCCGTATACCACTGTGCAAAATCTTCTTCCATAGAGGTAATTGCCTCTACTAATTTCTTCTCCTTCGCCATAACATCTCCTCCTACTTCCACTCAACTGTTCTTTCTGAAAAACAAAATGGGATGGCTCAAAGTTTTTTTATAAAAAATAAAAAAGCTTCCATCCCTATCTAAGGGACCGAAGTTCTCGGCGGTACCACCCTAATTAGCCTGTGGCTCTCTCTTTCTCCGTTAACGCCGGCCTACGCTGTATTTTCATACAGAACTCCAAGATAGGTTCTGTGTTCGTCACTGAAATACCTCGCAGCATCTGGTATTCTCTCTGTCAGTTCGTTTACACATACTAGTTCTTTTCAACGTTGCTGGATTTATTTTAAGACAGATTCCATGTTTTGTCAATCTCCTTTATTAAAATCCAGCCAATTGGTCCCAAAAATAATCCAACAACTCCAAATAGCTGCCATCCGATATAGATTGCAATCATTGTTTCCAAACTACTAATTCCAGTATAATGCCCCAATAATTTTGCCTCCAAAACTTCCCTTATGACATAACAAACAAAATAAATTCCCCCTAATTTCAACGCAATTATAAAGTTCCCGCACAACAACTCCCATAAAATCCATGGAATAAAAACTGTTCCGCTTCCAAACACAGGAAGTACGTCAATTAGCCCAATCAGGACTCCAACTAGTATTCCATATGGATTTCCCATCCATGTTAAACCAATCATACAGACGACCATTGTAATAATCATAATGCTGCCTTCTGTTTTTACAAAAGCCCCTCCAATTGTTCCAAGGCGACTCGTTAAAAGCTGTATCTCTCTGCGGAATAACGAATTTTGTTTCCATTCCTTTATTCGATCCCGTTCTTGCAAAATCAATACTGCTGCTAAAATAGTAATTGTTCCAGCTGTAAATAAATCAATCAGTTGACCTACAAATGGAACCGAACTGTTCATAATATAAGGAAGTGCTTTTTTTCCCAATTCGCTTTGCAGCTCAAATGCAAACCGTTCCATCTGTTCCATCATACATCCTTCTGATAAATGAAAGAACTGTTCTACCTTTCCACAAACTCCATCCATAATGGCACAAAGATTCTCAATATAGATTGGTAAATTGTCCACCAAATATACCGTTTGCTCTAGCAGCCTTTCACCAATTCCCCAGATAACCCATAACACTGCGACAAATAATAATCCAATTCCTAACATTGCTCCCCATACAATTGGAATACGAAACCGCCGATTGAGCATTCGAACGAAAGGCCATACCATTCTTGCCAGCACCCATGCAGCAAAAAATGGAATCACCAAGGGCAGCAGGTACCTGAATACAAAATAAACTGCCCCAGTGATTCCAATTAAGGATATTGCTCTCTTTTGTTTACTACTCATGAGATATCTTTCGTCCCTTCCATAACCTTTTATGTTTTGTACACTCACAGTATATGAAGA
Source organism: Candidatus Fimimorpha faecalis (assembly GCA_018712075.1). Taxonomy (GTDB): domain Bacteria; phylum Bacillota; class Clostridia; order Lachnospirales; family Lachnospiraceae; genus Fimimorpha; species Fimimorpha faecalis. The sequence goes on along the minus strand of DVHN01000126.1, from coordinate 458 downwards.
AACGAAAAAACTATTCTAAATTAAATTAGAAAAAAATGTCAATAACGAACCGTCATTTGCTGTTTTGTTATTGGATGAAAAAATGTCAGTTCATAAGCACAAAGTCCAATTTTTCCAATATTCTTTTTCTCGTTCCAATCGGGATTATACTTTGCATCTCCCCAAATCGGACAACCAATATGAGAAAACTGAACTCGAATCTGATGATGGCGTCCTGTAATTAATGTAATATCCACAAGGCATAATGATTCCCGTTCTGCTTCATTTATAAAATCAAATGCTGAAAAGGACGTGTTTTCTATAATTCGATATTGCAAAACTGCTTTTTTGGCATCTTTTCTTTCCTCTTCTTCTTTTGTCGCCACTCGACTCATATTATTCTTTTTATCTTGAATTAGATAATCGGTCAATTTCCCTTCCTTTTGGGCAGGCGTTTGGCACAGCAGCGCATAATATTT